>DATACF010000081.1:0-1836 GCA_036259235.1 Longimicrobium sp.
CGGGGGCGCCCTGCTGAGCACCCCGGACACCGCCGCCTCCCCGGCGGCCGCGACCGCCTTCCGCGACACCGTGGCCGCCGCGCCGGCCCGGGTCGCGCCCGCCGCGCAGACGGTGCGCAACGCCGCCCGCGCCGTGCTCGACCAGGCCGGGATCGAGAGCGGGGTGCAGAACGCGCAGGTGGGCAAGGCGCTCGCCGCCCTCTCGGGGCGCGTCGCCAGGCAGAGCGACCCCAATGCGCTGCGGACGGCCTTCAAGGCGTACTTCGCGTACAAGGCGGCCAACCCCGGGCAGGTCCGCAAGCCGTACCTGTACTACGTCGACTACGGGCTGGGGAACCAGACGCCGCGCGGCTACGTCTTCGACATGCAGGCGCTGAAGGTGGTCGAGGGGCCCTTCACCGTGGCCCACGGGCGCGGCTCGGCGCCCCCCAGCAGCGGCGTCCCGCTGAAGTTCTCGAACCGCCAGGGGAGCAACGCCACCTCGCTGGGGCTGTACCTGGCCCAGGAGACCTACACCTTCTCCGGGAAGTCGGGCGGGAAGCGCTACACCTCGGTGGGGCTGCGCATGAAGGGGCTCTCGGGGCGCTTCAACTCCGCCGCCCGCGCCCGCGGGGTGGTGGCGCACGGCGCGCCGTACGTGACGGCGACCCGCGCCGGCCGCAGCGAGGGGTGCCCGGCGATCGAGCAGAGCCGCGCCCGCCGCCTCCTGCCGAAGATCAGCAACGGGGCGCTGGTGTTCCTCTTCTCGCCCCTCGACAAGACGTGGATGCGCGAGGACCCCTGGGCGGCCGGCGACGGCCCGTCGGTCGGGTAAAGGGGGACGGCAGCCGGACGGATGGACGACGAAAGACCCGGCGGGGAGCGATTCCCGCCGGGTCTTTCGCGTCCCGCCCCCACGCGCCGGCGCCGGTCCACGTCGTTGATGCGCGTCCGCCCGGAGGTTAGCTTGTCACGCGCGCGCCCATCCAGCCAACCGTTCCCCGCGTCCCACACTCCCGCCCCGGCGACGATGCCCGATCCGCAGGACCCCGAAGCCCTGCTGCGCGAGAACCTGGCGACGGTCGACCGCATCGTGGCCTCGCTCTGCCGCCGTCAAGGGATGCGCGGCGACGACGCCGACGAGGTCGCGTCGTGGACCCGGCTCCGCCTCGTCGAGGACGACTACGCGATCCTCCGGAAGTTCCGGGGCGAGAGCTCGCTGTCGACCTACCTGACCGTGGTCGTGGCGATGCTCTTCCGCGAGTACCGCGTCCGCGAGTGGGGGCGCTGGCGCCCGTCGGCGGCGGCGCGTCGGCTGGGCCCGCTCGCGGTGCGCCTGGAGATGCTCGTCCTCCGCGACGGGTACACGCTCGACCAGGCGGGGCAGCGCCTGCGCGCCGCGGGCGAGACGGACCTCCCGGACCTGGAGCTGGCGCGCCTGCTGGGCAGCGTGCCGAGGCGAGGGCTCCCCCGCCCCGTGCGGGTCGGCGTCGACGCCCCGGGCGAGCTCGCCGACCCCGCGGGGGCCGAAGACCGGGTGACGGCCGAGGAAGGGGCCGAGCGCCGGCGGCGGGTGGAGGAGGCGCTCCGGCGGGCGGTCGACGCCCTGGACCCCGAGGACCGCCTGATCGTGCGGCTGCGCGTCTGGGAAGACACGAGCGTCGCCGACATCGCGCGCGGGCTGGGGCTCCCCCAGAAGCCGCTGTACCGGCGCCTCCAGCGCGTCTTCGACCAGCTCCGCAGGCGGCTGGAGTCGGGCGGGCTGACCCGCGACGCGGCGGTCGAGGCGCTGCGGGAGTGGGAGGCGTGATGCGGGCACGGATGCGACAAACGGGGGGCGAGCCCCTCCAATGGGGA
>DATACF010000082.1:0-5001 GCA_036259235.1 Longimicrobium sp.
GGATGGGTTGTCACGGAAGCGTCACGGCCGCCCCCGCCGTTCTCCCCTCCTCCCGCACGCCCCCCGCGTGCGGGGGGAGTGGGGGCGCCGCGGCGGCGGAATGCGGGATCGTCCGTCGAGCCGCTCCGGAGCCGGCCGGCATCGTCATCCCGATCCCGATCCGCCTCTTCCGATCCGACCGACCGCCCCCTACCGCCCGTTCGACGCCGCGATGGCGCGGACCACCTGGTCGATCCCGTCCTTCATCCGCCCGGACGACCCGCCCTCCTGGTTGGCGATCACCGCGAAGACCGCCCACCGCCCGTCGCGGAGGCGGACGAAACCGGAGAGGGAGTCGACGCCGCCGATGTACCCGGTCTTGGCGTGCACCCGCCCGGGGAGGTCGGCGAAGCGCGCCTCCAGCGACCCCTCGCCGCCGGAGACGGGGAGCTGGCGGCGGACGATCGCCTGCCCCGGCGTGCGCTCGACGTGGCGGAGGAGCGCCACCAGCGCGCGGGGGGTGATCCGGTTGTCGGCCGAGAGCCCCGACGCGTCGCGGAGGACGAAGTCGGCCGAGTCGACGCCCACGACGTCGACGAGGAAGCGGCGCTGCACGTCGAGCCCCGCCGCCCAGCTCCCCTCGCCCCGGACCTCCTTCCCCAGCGTCTTCGCCAGCTGCTCGGCGAACCAGTTCTGCGAGTTCTTGAGGATCGGCCCGATCACCCGCTCCAGCGGGTCGGAGCGGTGCGACGCCAGCACGGGGGCGCGCTCCGCGACGGACGCCGCGGGGTCGGAGACCACCCGGACCTCGCGCCGCCCCACCGCGATCCCCTTCCGCTCCAGCGTCTCGCGGAAGACCGTCCCCGTCCACCGCGCCGGGTGGTCGACGGCGAAGAACTCGGTGCTGGTGATGGCCCCCAGGGCGATCTGCCCGTAGGCGCGGATCCGCCCGTCGGGGAGGCGCTCGAGGTCGAGGGTGTTGGCCGCGCCGCGGCGGGCGGTGGTGGTGGCGTTCACCAGCCGGACGTACTCGCTCTCCGGCGCCCAGGTGATCCGCGCCGGGCGCCCCACCGCCGTCCCCGGCTGGATGCGGAAGTCGATGGAGTTGTCGTTGAACCCCAGCGCCGACACCGGCGCCGCGTACCACCACCGGAGGTCGTAGGCGTCCCAGTCGCCGTGGACGTACGCCGTGTCGAACCAGCTCTGGTCGGCCACCACGCCGCCGGAGACGCGGCGGACGCCCCGCGCCAGGAGCGAGTCGGCCAGCGCCTCGAACACCGCCGTCCGCCCCCGTCCGAAGCGCGCCGAGATCAGCGGGTCGCCGCGCCCGGCCAGCACCAGGTCGCCCTCCAGCGTCCCGCCGCGCACCTCGCCGTCCGCGTGCACGGTGGTCCGCCACCGGTGCGAGGGCGGGAGGTGGTGCGCCGCCGCGGCCGTCACCACCAGCTTCAGGTTCGACGCGGGGACGAAGGGGCGCGCGGCGTCGCGGGCGTAGAGGACGCGGCCGGAAGCGGCGTCGCGCACCTCGATCCCCCACCGCGCGCGGCGGAGCGCGGGGCGCGCCAGCAGCGAGTCGATCCGCGCCGCCAGCGCCGGGGCGGTGCCGGAAGCGGACGAAGGTGCTACATTGTCCGCGATCTGCGCCGGGAGCCCCGGCGCGTAGGTTGCCAGGACGAGGGCGGCCGGCGCGGCCCGGAGGGCGCGGCGGAGGGTCTGGAAGATCGAGATGGGCATCACAGCCAAGGGTCAGGCCGGGAGACGATGAGCAGGATCCTGTTCGCGGAGGACGACGAGGCGCTGCGCCAGATGACCGGGGACGTCCTCCGGTCGGCCGGCCACGACGTGCGGGCCGTCTCCAACGGCTCCGCCGCCCTGGCCGAGGTCCGCCGCGACGTCCCCGACCTCGTGGTCCTCGACTACCGGATGGGCGAGCCCGACGGCTTCCAGGTCTGCCGCCGGATCAAGGACGACCCCGCCGTGGCGCACGTCCCCGTCCTCATCCTCACCGCCCAGACGGGGATCGAGGACCGGCTGGGGGGCTTCGACGCCGGGGCCGACGACTACCTGGCCAAGCCCTTCGACCCGCGCGAGCTCCTGGCGCGGGTGGCGGCGCTCCTCCGACAGGCCCGGCGCGGCCGCGACCGCAACCCCACCACCGGGCTCCCCGGCGGGCAGGCGATCTACGACGAGCTGGAGCGGCGGCGGCAGGTGGGCCGGGCTTTCGCGGTCTGCTACTTCGACCTCGACCACTTCAAGCCCTTCTCCGATCGCTTCGGCTTCGCGGTCGCCGACGCCGCCATCCGCGAGGCCGCCGGGGCGGTGGCCGAGGCGGGGCACGGCACCGGCGCCTTCGTGGGGCACGTGGGCGGCGACGACTTCGTCCTCTGCTGCGCGATCCCGGACGCCCGCCGCCTGGCCGAGCACGCCCAGCGCCGCTTCGCCGCCGCGCTCCTGGGCCACCTCCCGGCCGACGTGGCCGCCGCGGGCACCTACCGCGGCGTCGACCGCTACGGCGAGGAGCGCGAGTTCCCGCTCACCCGCCTCTCGGCGGCCATCGTCCGGATCGACCCCGCCCGCTGGCCCTCGCTCGACCGCCTGGGCGAGTGGGTGGCCGAGCTCAAGCACCGCGCCAAGGCCGCCGAGGACACGGGGATCGTCGAAGCCGACGCCGAGCCGTAAGTCGCGAAGCCACCAATCTAACCGCGCGCCCCGCGCCCCCTCAAGCGCGGACGCGAATGGAAGAAAACAGCAGGCCTCTCACGGAGGACACAGAGGGCACAGAGAACCCACCCTCTGTGCCCTCTGAGCCCTCTGAGAGACCAGGCCGTAAAAGCTTGTCTCACGCAGAGGAGCAGAGTCGGCAGAGGAACCGCGGTTCTCTGCTGACTCTGCTCCTCTGCGTGAGACCCGCCGTCGCCGTTCTCGGTCAGGCCGCCGGGAGCGAGAGCCCGGGCGAGGTGCCGCCGTTGCCGCGGAGGAGCTGCGGGTTGCCGAGCCGGATCTCGGGGAAGTCGTAGACGATCACCCCTTCGTCGGTGATGTCGGAGATCACCCGGAGGCCGTCCTCCATCGAGTTGAGGACCTTCTCGGCCCGCGGGATCGGCCACCCCATCTCGGTGACGACGTCGGTGACGGTCAGCCGGCCGCCGCGCTTGGCCGCCAGCTGGAGCACCGGGAGCTGGAGCGCCTCGAGGAGCGCCTCGCGCCGCCGCTCGCGCTTCTCCTGCGCCGACTTCCGGAGGAGCCACCCGCCCACGGCCGCCGAGGCGCCGAACATCAGGGGAACCGCCTCGAACGCGGCCATCCCGACGATGAAGAGGAAGGCGGCCAGGACGAAGAGGACCATCGAGAAGGCGCTCCGGCCGCTGCCGCTGCTCTCGAGCACCATCGTGTCGCGCGGGGAGAGCCGCGTCCCGCCGGGGCCGGCGAGCGCCGTGGCGCGCTCGCCGTACTCCCCCCAGCTCTCGCCGCAGCGGGGGCAGATGCGGTGCTTGCGGCGGAGGAAGTAGTAGCCGACGCCGCCGGCGCCCATCATCCCCCCGGTGAGGACGGTGAGCCCGACGAGGGCGGCCACGTGCCCGCCCTTGGAGAAGTACGAGATCCCGTCGCCGTTGAAGCCGCAGCGCGGGCAGAGCCCCGCGGCGGAAGCGGGCGCGAGCGAGGTGCCCAGCGGGCTCTCCAGCCGCAGCGTCCCCGTCACGTTCAGCGCCCGCGAGGGGCGGGCCAGCGCCGCGCCGCACGCCTGGCAGTTGGTGCGCCCCTCCGCGTTCCGGGCGCCGCAGATCGAGCAGAACATCGTTTATCGCCGCTCCAGCCGCCCGCCAGGCGGCCCGAAGGATGGAAACAGGAAAGAGCTCGCCTCCTCGCTCGTCCTCCTGTTACGGCGCCTGCGCGCGAAAAGATTCAGGATTTCGGAATCCCTTGCGCCGCAACGGGGTACGCTTTTTCCAGCGTCCGCCAGAATCCTGCCACCCGCGCATCCGCCGCATTGAACAGTATCCCGATGCCCCGCTTCCCGTTCCGCGCGGCCCTCGCCGCCGCCCTCCTCGTGGCCCCCGCGGCCCGCGCGCAGGCGCCCGCCGCGCCGGAGGGCGCGCGCACCCGGCACGTGGTGGTGATCTCCATCGACGGGCTCCGCCCCGACGCGCTGGAGGCGGCGGGAGCGCGGAACCTCCTCCGGTTCCGGCGCGAGGGGGCGTGGGCGCCGCGCGCGCGGACGATCCTCCCCAGCCTGACGCTCCCGTCGCACACCTCCATGCTCACCGGGGTGGGGCCGGAGGTGCACGGGATCCTCTGGAACGACGACCAGACGGGGCGCACCGGCCCGGTGGGGGTGCCGACGGTGTTCGACCTGGCGGGGGCGCGGGGGCTGGCGACGGCGGGGTTCTTCGGGAAGCCCAAGTTCCGCCACCTGATCCGGCCGGGGTCGCCGCGGTGGCGGCTGGCGCCGCGGGGGGGCGACATCTGGCAGGCGGTGCGGATCGTGGAGGAGGTGGAGCAGCACCTCCGCTGGCGGCGCCCCAACCTCCTCTTCGTCCACCTGGCCGACCCCGACGTGGCGGGGCACGTCTTCGGGTGGATGAGCCCCCGCTACCGCGCCGCCGTCCGCCGCTCCGACGCCGCCGTCGGCCGGATCGTCCGCGCCGCCGGGCGCGCCCTCGGCGACGACGTGGTCTTCATCGTCACCGCCGACCACGGCGGCGTCGGCCGCCGCCACGGCGCGGACGTCCCCGAGCAGGTGCGGATCCCGTGGATCGCCTGGGGCGAGGGCGTGGCGCGGGGGGAGGTCGAGGGGGAGGTGGTGACGTACGACACCGCGGCGACGGCGCTCTGGCTGCTGGGGGTGGCGATTCCGGAGGACTGGGCGGGGAAGCCGGTGCGGGGGGCGTTCGAGGCGGCGGTGGGCGGACGATAGGGTTCGGTGGGGGCGACGCGTGGGGGTGGGTGCGTCGGGCTCCGCGCGGGGCCCTCACCCGGCTCGTTTAGGCTCGCCACCCTCTCCCGTTCCGGGGCACTTGGGGC
>DATACF010000083.1:0-5506 GCA_036259235.1 Longimicrobium sp.
GAGGTGCTGGACCGCATGGTCCCCGCCGCCCGCGCTGCGGAGATCCGGGCCGTCTGACACGAGGTCCGTGCGGACCGAACCGCGAGCACGCCCCGGCAGGTGGCCCGCGTGAGGGATGCGAGCGCGAAGCGGCGAGACCCGCGGGGCTGTTTCCGCGGGGCTCGCCTCCGTTGGCCGGCGTTGTTTGCCGGCCTACGGAGCCGCAGCCCGACCCGAGCGCCAGCGAGGGGCACGCCCGAACCCGCCGCTCAACTCCGCCACGGAACCGGCCTGGCAGGACCACGGCCCCCGTGAACGAAGCCATGCTGCAGAGCTTGCCCGCCGCTCTGGTAGTCCTGTCGGCGATGATCACCCCGGCGCTGCCGCAAGCCGCGCCGACGCTTCCGGCCGCGCCTGTACCGCACCGGGACTGAGCGCCCGCCGGCGCTACCCGGCCAGCATCTCCTTCATCCGCGCGAAGAAGCTCCCCTTCAGCTCCTCGCGGTCCTCCTCGGAGAGCGAGCTCACCGCGCCGGAGCGGATCTCCATCAGCTCGCGGGGGATCTCCTTGAGGAAGCGGGAGGGCTGCCGCGGCACGGGCTCGCGGGCGGCGCGGGGGCGCGCGTCGCCGTCCTCGTCCGCCGCCGGCTTCGGGCGGCCTCCGCCGCGCACCGCGCAGCCGGAGAGCGTCAGGCGGTGGCGCGCGCGGGTGATCCCCACGTAGAAGAGGCGGCGCTCCTCGGCGATGGGGTCGGGGCCGCCGGGATCGCCCTCGGCGACGGCGTCCACGCTGCGGGCGTGCGGGAGGATCTCCTCCTCCAGCCCCACCAGGAAGACGTGGGTGAACTCCAGCCCCTTGGCGGCGTGGAGCGTCATCAGCGTGACCCTGTCCGCCTCCTCGTCCTTGTCGCGGTCCTTGCGCCCGTCCTCGTCGTCGGTGAGGGACACGCGCTCCAGGAAGGCTTCCAGCCGGGGGGGCGCCCAGTCGTCCTCCTCGTCGGGGAGGGGCTGCTCGGCCCAGGTGCGCGCCTCGTAGGCACCGATGGAGGCGACGAAGTCGCGCAGGTTGTCCACGCGGATCTCGGCCACCTTCTCGGCCTTGTTGTCGGCGCGGATGGCCTCCTCCAGGCGGACCCGCTTCAGGAACTCCCGCGCCCACCCCTCCAGCGACCGCCCCATCGGCTGGCCGGAGTGGATGGCCGCCTCGGTGGCCAGGAACTCGGTGCGCGCCTCGTCCACCATCTCCACGAAGTGGCGGACCGCCTCGGCCTGCGGGCGGGTGAGGCCGTCGCCGCCGCCGGCGTGGCGCAGCGCCTCCCAGAGCGTGGTCTTCCGCTCCCGCGCCGCCTCCACCAGCCTCAGCAGCGACGTGCGCCCGATGCCGCGGGTGGGGTAGTTCACGACCCGGCGGAGCGCCACCTCGTCCCGGGGGTTCGTCACCACGCGCAGGTAGGCGACGGCGTCCGCGATCTCCTTGCGGTCGAAGTACGAGGTGCCGCCCACCACGCGGTAGGGGATGTTGGCGGCGCGGAGCGCCTCCTCCAGCGGGCGCGACTGCAGGTTGGTGCGGTACAGGACGCCGAAGTCGCTCCACTTGAGCTGCTCGGTGAAGCGCCGCAGCCCGATCTCGCGCGCCACCATCTCCGCTTCCTCCTCCTCGGCGGTCTTCCCCGGCGCGCCCCGGAACTCCCAGTAGTCGATCTTGGGGCCCGGGCCGTTCCCGGTGCGGAGGCGCTTCTCCTTGCGCGAGGCGTTGTGGACGATCACCGCGTTGGCGGCGTCCAGGATGCGCTGGGTGGAGCGGTAGTTCTCCTCCAGGACGACCACGGTGGCGCCGGGGTAGTGGCGCTCGAAGTCCAGGATGCTGCGGTGGTCGGCGCCCCGCCAGGCGTAGATGGACTGGTCGTCGTCGCCCACCACGCAGAGGTTCTTGCGGGGGCCGGCCAGGAGGCGCGCCATCTCCAGCTGCGCGCCGTTGGTGTCCTGGTACTCGTCGATCATCAGGTAGTGCCAGCGCTTCCAGAGCGCCTCGCGCGTCCGGGCGTCCTCCCGCAGGAGCTGTACGGGGAGGAGGAGGAGGTCGTCGAAGTCGCAGGCGCCGGCCGCCCGCAGCGCCTCCTCGTAGCGCGGGTACACGTCCGCCGCCAGCACCGCGTAGTCGTCGGCGCGGTTCCCCTTCGTCCGCCCCTCCGCCACTTCGCGCGCCGCCTCCAGCGGGGTCGTCAGCCGGTTCTTCCAGGCGGAGATCTGGTGGAGGACGCGCTTGACGTCGTACTTGTCGTCGCCCGCGGTGGCCGCGACGTGCACCTCCTCGGTCACGATGCGCTTGGCGAGCGCCGTCTGGTCGCCGGTGCCGTAGATGGAGAACTTGGGCGGGAGCCCGATGCGCTCGCCGTGCTCGCGGAGGATGCGCGCGCCCAGCGAGTGGAAGGTGGAGAGGAGCACCCCCCTGGCCGGCTTCCCCACCATGGCCGCGACGCGCTCGCGCATCTCCCCCGCCGCCTTGTTGGTGAAGGTGACGGCCAGGATGCGCCGCGGCTCCACCCCCAGGCCGAGGAGGTGGGCGATGCGGTACACCAGCGTGCGGGTCTTCCCCGAGCCCGCCCCGGCGAGCACCAGCACGGGGCCCTCGGTGGCGAGGGCCGCGGCCTGCTGCTCGGGGTTGAGGGCGCGGAGGTACTGGGGGACGTGGGACGACAAGGTGCGGGTCGCGCGGTGCGGAGTGCGGGGGCGGGACGGACGACGGCGCCAAAGCTACCCCCCCTTCCGCCGGGTGTAAAGCGCACCGAAAGGGGGGCCAGCAGGGGCGCGGGCGAGCGCCGAAATGGCCCGAAAACCCGAGTTTGACGCGAATTGGTGCTCCAGTTATGTTTGTCGCGGCGTTTCAGGCCGAACACCCGTCCGGAGGTTTCATGGCGCTTCGCGACCGCTTCCGTGGTTCTTCCATAGCGGAAAGTCTGGCGCTCCGCGCAGCCGAGAACCCCCGCCGCACCCTGGTGGTGCTTGGGGACCGGAGACTCACCTACCAGCAGGTCGAAGCGCAGTCCACCGCCCTCGCGGCCTCCCTGCACGAGCTGGGGATCGAGGCGAGGGACCGGATCGCGCTCAACCTCCCGAACTGGCCCGAGTTCGTGGTGGCGATGTTCGCCGCGGCGAAGCTCGGGGCCGTCATCGTCCCGCTGAACCCGCGCTACACCACCCCCGAGCTGCAGTACATGCTGCGCCACTCGGAGACGGTGGTGGTGGTGACGGCGGAGAACTACGACGGCGTGGACTACCTGGCCCGCTTCGAGGGATTCCTCACCTCCCTCCCCGACCTGCAGTACGTGGTCTCCGTCGGGGAGGAGGACCTCTGGTACGACGACCGGATCTACCAGTTCGAGGACCTCCTCTCCAGCGGGGAGGGTCGCGACCTCCCCCCGGCGCAGGTGAGCCCGGAGGAGGACGTGTTCGCGATCCTGTACACCTCCGGCACCATGGGGAAGCCCAAGGGGGTGTCGCTGACGCACGCCAACCTGCTGGACACGGCGGCCGCGGCCGCCGAGGCCGTCGGCATCGGCCCGGACGACGTGGTCTTCGGCGTCAACTGTCTCTTCAACATCTTCGGGGTCGGCCCGGGGGTGCTGGGGACGGTGGCCGCCGGGGCCGCGCTGGTCCTGCAGGAGGACCAGGACCCCTTCCGCTCGCTGGAGATCATCGAGCGGGAGCGGGTCACCGTCCACCACGGCGTCCCCACCACCTTCGTCACGGAGCTGCGGGCGCAGGCGGAGGAGCCGCGGGACGTCTCCTCGCTGCGCACCGGGATCGTGGCGGGCGCTCCCGTCCCGGAGGAGCTGGTGGGGCGCATCCAGCGGGAGATGCTCCCCGAGGTCCGGGTCGGCTACGGGATGACGGAGACCGGCTCCATGATCTCGGTGACCCGCGGGGACGATCCCGTGGGGAAGCAGATCCGGACCGTGGGGCGGCCGCTGGACGGGACCGAGGTGCGGGTGATCGACACCGACGGCTCCGTGCTCCCCGAGGAATCGGTGGGCGAGGTGGCGGTCCGGGGCCCCGGCGTGATGAAGGGGTACTACCGCCAGCCGGGAGAGACCTCGAACGCCTTCACCGAGGACGGCTTCTTCCTGACCGGCGACCTGGGGATGGTGGACGAGGAGGGCTACCTCCACATCATCGGCCGCAGGAAGGAGATGATCATCCGCGGCGGGTTCAACGTGTACCCGCGCGAGGTGGAGGACCGGCTGCACGCCCATCCCGCGGTGCTGGACGCGGCGGTGGTGGGGCTCCCGGACGAGGTCCTGGGAGAGCTGGCGTGCGCCTGCATCGTCCCTGTCGAGGGGGCGATCGTCACCGGCGAAGAGATCAAGGATTTCTGCCGCGAGGTGATGGCGGACTACAAGGTCCCCGACCTGGTCCGCTTTCTCGACAGCTTCCCGATGACGGGGAGCGGAAAGGTCCGGAGGGTCGAGCTCGCGCGGATGATCAGCGCGGAAGAATCGAGCCGCCGACCGTGACCGCCCCCGCATCCGCAACCGAGGCATAGGCCTCCACGACGAGACCCCTCCAGCCGTCCCCCGCCGCCGCCGAACCGGCGCGGGGTGAGGCGGAGGGGTCTCGCCGCAAACAGGAAAACCCTTGCGAGAGATGAACCGCAGACCGTTCAACGCCCCGTACGCGGGCGTCACGACCCCCCCCATGCACGCGCCCAACGCGGCGCTCCTGATCGACTTCGACAACGTCACCGTCGGGATCCGGAGCGACCTGGGGAAGGAGCTCAAGGCGCTCCTCAACTCCGACATCATCCGCGGGAAGGTGGCGGTGCAGCGCGCCTACGCCGACTGGCGCCGCTACCCGCAGTACATCGTCCCCCTGACGGAGGCGTCGGTCGACCTGATCTTCGCCCCCGCCTACGGCACCTCCAAGAAGAACGCCACCGACCTGCGCATGGCGGTGGACGCCATCGAGCTGGTCTTCACGCGGCCGGAGATCGGCACCTTCATCCTCCTGACCGGCGACTCCGACTTCTCGAGCTGCGTGCTGAAGCTCAAGGAGTACGGCAAGTACGTGATCGGCGTGGGGATGCGGGAGTCGTCCAGCGACCTGCTGATCCAGAACTGCGACGAGTACTACTCGTACCACTCGCTCTCCGGGCTGACGCGGGCATCGGTCGGCGGGATGCAGATGAGCGAGGACCCCTGGATGCTGGTGGCGCAGGCCACCCGCCAGATGGTCAACGACCGCGACGCCATGCGCCCTGACCGGCTCAAGCAGGTGATGCTGGGGCTGGACCCGGGCTTCGACGAGAAGAAGCTGGGCTACAGCAAGTTCTCGCGCTTCGTGATCGAGGCGGCCAACAAGGGGCTGATCCGCCTGAAGCGCGGCCCCGACGGCCAGCACGAGATCGCGCTGGTGGAGGACGACGGCGCCGCCGCCCCTGCTGCGCGCGAGGCGGAGCCGCGCGCCGAGGAGCGTCCGCGCGAGCGCGACCGTGACCGTGAACGCGGCCGCGGGCGCAACGGCCGCCGCG
>DATACF010000084.1:0-3286 GCA_036259235.1 Longimicrobium sp.
GCGGTTCTCGTTTCGTCCGGCTTCGAACGCGATCGGGCGGGAGGGCCGGAGGTCGTCGCGCCACGACGGCCTTCCGGGCGGGCGGAGTAGATTCCTCGGTCGTTCCTCCCTCGGAATGACAGCGCCGGGTCCGCGCCGTCACTCACGCACTCACGCACTCACGCACTTCCTCAGACGACGATCCCCTCGCGGCGCGAGATCCACCGGGTGGGGTGGAAGGCGGGGATGGGGGTGGGGACGATGGGGGGCTCGCCGTCGCGCCAGACCTGCTCGATGGGGAGCTTCTCGCCGGTGCGGTAGAAGTGGAGGAGGTACTCGACGTCGGCCGAGGTGAAGTCGGCGAGCCACTGGTCGAGGTCGTGGATGCCGAGCTCGTGGAGGAGCTGGACGCTGTAGCGGGCGGCCTCGCGCTCGTACGCCTCGATCTGGGCCAGGAGCTCGTCGGTGGGGTCCCTGACCGGGAGGAGGCCGACCTCGCGCATCCGGTCGTCCACGTTCCACTGCACCGTGTGCCCGAAGAGGTGGAGGAGGATGAACACCGCCTCGTCGATGGGCAGGTCGTAGTCGACGTCGATGATGGCGCCGTCGAGGTCGCCGGTGAAGGGCTCGGGGACGTCGCGGACGGTGATCGGGATCCCCCAGCGGCGCTCGATGGTCTTCTCGAGGACGTTGAAGATCTCGCGGAGCCGGTCTTCGGAGACGGGAGGCGTCGGCATCGGGGCCAGGGGCGGGTGAAGGGGAGTGGAAGCGGTTCGCGCGGAAGGGGATACGGGCGCGGGAGGCCGGCGGTTTCGCCTGCGCCGCGCGGGGGGAATATAAGCGGCGCGGGCCCGTCCGGCGCTAGAAGCGGACGAGCCCGAAGGCAAAGACCAGCGCCACCGCGCCGCCCAGGACGGCGGCCCAGAAGGCCCAGAGCTTGTAGAAGGCGAGGCCGGGGTAGAGCCGCTTGTAGAGCCACGCCAGCGCCGCCCCGCCGCCGAAGGTCCCCGCCATCCACGCCGCGGCCACCGCCGCCCACCCGCGCCAGTCCACGCGCCGTCAGCCTTCGCGGACCAGGTCGTAGCGCTCGATCTTCTTGTAGAGGTTGGAGCGGGGCATGTCGAGGAGGCGCGCCGTCTCGGAGACGTTCCAGTCGTTCTCGCGGAGCTTCTGGATGATGAAGGCGCGCTCGGCGGCCTCCTTGAACTCGGCGAAGGTGTTGCACCCCAGGAGGTCGCCCGAGAGCCCGCCCCCCTTCATGTGCCCGCCCACCAGGAGCTCCACGTCGTCGGCGGTCACCGCCCCGCCGGAGGAGAGGATGAGGAGGCGCTCGACGGTGTTGCGGAGCTCGCGGACGTTCCCCGGCCAGTCCATCCGCTGGAGGCGGTCGGCGGCCTCCTGCGAGAACGGCCGCGGCTTGAGCGCCGCCTCCTTGGCGATCGTCTGCGCGAAGTGCTGCACCAGCATGGGGATGTCCTCGCGCCGCTCGCGCAGCGGGGGGACGTGGAGGGGGATCACGTTGAGGCGGTAGTAGAGGTCCTCGCGGAAGCGCCCCTGCCGGATCTCCTCCTCCAGGTCCTTGTTGGTGGCCGCGAGCACCCGGACGTCCACCTTGATCGGCTTGGCCCCGCCCACGCGGGTGATGATCCCCTCCTGGAGGGCGCGGAGGACCTTGGCCTGCGCGGCCATGCTCATGTCGCCGATCTCGTCGAGGAAGAGCGTCCCCTTGTCGGCCAGCTCGAACTTCCCGGCGCGGTCTTCCACGGCGCCGGTGAAGGAGCCCTTCATGTGGCCGAAGAGCTCGGACTCGATGAGCTCGGAGGGGATGGCCGCGCAGTTGACCTCGACGAAGACCGCGTCGCTCCGGGGCGAGAGGCGGTGGACGGCGCGGGCGATGAGCTCTTTCCCCGTCCCGTTCTCGCCGGTGATGAGGACCCGGGCGTCGGTGGGGGCCACCTTCTCGACGCGGTCGAGGACCTGGCGGAGCGCGAAGGAGCGGCCGACGATCTGGTGGCGGCTCTCGACCTCGCCGCGGAGGCGGGCGTTCTCGGCCTGCAAGCCCTGCTGCTGGAGGGCGTTGCGGAGGACGATGAGGATGCGCTCGGTGTCGAGCGGCTTCTCGAGGAAGTCGAAGGCGCCGCGGCGGGTGGCCTCGACGGCGGTCTCGATGGTGCCGTGGCCGCTGATCATCACCACCACCGCCGCGGGGTCGATATCGCGGATCTTCGAGAGCGCCTCGAGGCCGTCCATCCGCGCCATCTTGACGTCCATGAAGGTGACGTCGGGGCGGAACTCGGCGAAGATCTGGAGCGCCTCGGCGGCGCCGCCGGCCGAGCGGACCTCGTGGTCCTCGTATTCGAAGAGCTGCGACAGGACGTGCCGGATCCCCTGCTCGTCGTCGACCACCAGAATGCGTGCCATCGGTGCCTGTGTCCCGTCTGAGTAAAGAGTCCTAAGTCCTGAGTCCCAAGTCCTGAGTCTTCGGATTCGCGACCTGGATGGAAGTCCGTTCGTGAGCTACTGCCCGCCCGCCGGGCTCAGGACCAGCTCGCCCCCCTCGACGCGGGCCTCGCCGACGCCGGGGGGGAGGCGGAGCGCCAGCTCGTTCTCGGCGAGGCCGGGCTCGTCCTTGCGGCCGACGCGCTGGAGGGCGTCGGGGAAGACGTTCTGGGGGATGTTGACCCGGGCGAAGGCCGCCTGGTCGACGCGGAGCGCGATCCGGCCGGGCTCCAGCGTCCGCACCCTCCCCTCTACGCGGACGTCGGCGGTGTCGGGGAGGAAGGTCCGCACCGCCCGCACCTCGCGGGTGTCGGGGAGCCGGTCGGTCGGCAGCCGGCCGGAGACGCGGACGGTGTCGCCCGCGAAGTCGATCGACGCCGAGTCGAGCTGGCCGGCGAGGCGGTCCTGGAAGCGGTAGCGGATGAGGGAGGTGAGCTCCACGTCGCTCAGGCGGATGGTGTCGCCCTGGGTGCGCAGCCGCTCCAGCTTGTCCTCGGCCGACTGGGCCGCCTCGGGGGAGACGGCGAGGAATTCCGTCTCCCGCTCCTTCTGCCAGGGACCGGGGATCAGGTCGCGGAAGAACCACCCCGCCGCCAGGAGCCCCGCCACCACGATCAGCGCAATCACTCTGCCCATCGGCTCTCGGTCCCCTGAAATCGTTTCGTGAATGCCGTTTACGGCGCGTTCGGCGATCGGCGTGGCCGGCCGCGGGTGTCCTCCCGAGCGGACAGTTCAGGTTACCCGGCGCGGGACGGAAGGTTTCGCTTTTCGGCCGCCATCGTTAACTGCGGTCTCTCACAGGGGGCAC
>DATACF010000085.1:0-2598 GCA_036259235.1 Longimicrobium sp.
GGGGCCGTCCTCCCCCGCGGCGGCCGCCTCGGCGCGGCGGAGCGTCCGGTGGCGCCGCCGCGAGACGACGTGGGCGGTCGTCTCCAGCGCGGTGACGAAGACCCCCTCCACCGCCCCCCCGTCGCCGTGGACGGGGCCGTACGAGAAGGTGAAGTACGCCTCCTCGAGAAAGCCGCGCCGGTCGATCAGGAGGCGGCGGTCCTCGGCGCCCCCGGAGGCGCCGGTGGCGAGGACGCGGCGGAGGGCGGGGCCGGCGAGGGGCCAGATCTCGGCCCACGCCTCGGAGGCGGGGGCGCCCATGGCGGCCGGGTGCTTCCGCCCCAGGACGGGGACGAAGGCGTCGTTGTAGACGTGGACCAGGGCGGGCCCCCACACCACGCAGGTGGGGAAGCGCGACCCCATGGCCACGTCGACGGCGGCGCGGAGGGCGCGGGGCCACCCTGCGAGGGGGCCCAGCGGGGTGGCGGCCCAGTCTGCGGCGCGCAGGGCTTCGGCGGCCGCTCCGCCGCCGGCGGCGGCGGGGGGTGCTGCGGGGGACTCCATCTGCGATTCAGCGGGGGAGCGCTTCGGGGTACGGCGGGGCGCCAAACCGGCGCGCGTGCCGCGCTCCGCGTCCAGTGCGGGGCGCCGGCACGCGCCGGGAACGTCGTGAATCTAACGACGGGGCCCGATCGCGCCAAGCCGCGCACCGGACCCGGTGTCCGGGTTCAGCGCCCGCACTGCGCGGCCCCCGCCGGGGCGCCGTTCAGGAGCCGCACCAGCCCGTCGGCGCGGCAGGCCAGCCCCTGGAGCTCGGCGCCGGTGGAGGTGCCGGCGAGCGCCGAGAGGAGGAGGGTGCCGCCGATCGTGAGGTAGCGCAGGGTCTTCATCGGTCCCGTTCCCTTGGGTTCGTCTGTGTTCGGTGTCCCGGACCGCTCCCGGGGCGAGAAGCGCGCCCGCCGGCCCGTCGTCCTTCAAGTACTTTGATCGCAATCGGTTGGGTCGCATTCGCGCGATCCTTCTTCCGGCCTTCTCCCCGAACGGTTCCCGGACGGTCCGCGTCCGGTCCCATCCGATCTCCTTCCCTTCCAACGACTTCCGGTTCGCCTGCCGAGATTCCGCACACCGTCGCGATTCCGGACGGCGGGCCCCGTCACCGGCTGCGGACGAGCATCCAGCGGGCGCCGGTCAGGGTGGAGCGGGCGGAGAAGACCCCGCCTTTGCCGCCGTCCTTGAGGCGGACGTAGAAGCTCCCGCCGGGGGTGCCGCGAACCTCGTAGGCGAAGGCGCGCCCCGCCTCCAGGTCGTCGACGGCGGGCTTCCAGGCGTACTGCGCGTCGTCGTCGGAGACGCGGGCGTAGGCGGCGTTGTTGAGCTCGGGGACGCCGGTCTGGTCGTCGACCGCCTGGGTGAGCGTCCAGAGGAGGACGGCGTCGGCGGGCTCCCAGCGGGGGTCGAGGGCGGCGCGCATCCGGGCGGTGAGCCCCTGCCGCCGCACCCCGGCGCCGTCGACCCCGAACCACCCCTCCACCGCCCCGCGGGCCACCTCGGCCAGCGCGTCGTCGGGCGTCCGGCCGCGGCGGACCAGGCGGAGCTGGAGGTCGCGGAGGAAGGAGGAGGCGTCGAAGTAGCCGCGGGCCAGCCGCCCGCGGGTGTCGGCGGGCTCCATGGCGTAGGCGATGTTGCGGTTGAGGGTGCGCAGCTGGGCGCTCCAGTCGTAGTTCGCCGTGAGCCCCACTCCCAGGAAGCGGCGGACGAGGTCGAGCGAGACGAGGTCGGCGGCGCCCTCCAGCGCCCAGACCGGGCCGAAGGAGACGGCGCGGGGCCCGGCCGGCTGCGTGTCGTACGCCCACCGCATCTGCCAGGCGTGGGTGATCTCGTGGGCGAGGACCTTGAGGCGGTAGCTGGCGAAGTCGTACGTCTCGAAGTGGTCGCGGACGCCGGGGCGCATCTCCAGGTTCATCCACACCACGCTCCCCACGCCGCTCCCGTCCGGATTCGCCTGCGTCGAGGCGATCCCCGCGCCCCCCTCGGGCGCCCACGAGGCGAAGACGACGAGGAGCTGCCCCGCCCCCGCGCTCGTCACCGGCGCCGCGGGGCCGAACGCCCGCTCCCACACCGGGACGCCCTGGCGGACGAGGAACTCCATCGCTTCTGTCGCCTGGTCGAGGAAGCGGCGCGTGTGCGACCCCTCGTCGTCCTCGATCACCGCGAACGCGAAGCGGCCGCCGTGGAGCTTGATCACGCGGGCGGTGGCGGTCTCGGCGCGGTCGTGGCGGCGGAGGGGGAAGCGCTCGCCCTCGCGCCAGGGGGTGGCGCGGGCGAAGGGGTCGCCGGGGGCCGTGGAGGCGGAGGCGCGGACGCGGAGGTCGCCGGGGGAGGCCGCGTCGATTTCCTCCGCGCGGACGAAGGAGGGGACGATGGTCGGCGCCATCGGCGAGCCGTCGCCGAGCGTGTAGACGGCCTCGCCCTGGGGGCCGCTCTCGGGGCCCGAGCGCGCGCCCTCGACGGAGCGGGTGTCGAACGCCGCCAGCGCGTAGCGGGCGCCGGAGTGCGCGGCCAGGCGGAAGCACGCCGCCTCGTCGGGGGTCAACGCGCGCGTCTGCCCCACCTGGAGGT
>DATACF010000086.1:0-6783 GCA_036259235.1 Longimicrobium sp.
CGCTCGACCGCGAGGGGTGCGTCGTCGCCGCCGCCGGGGCGGACGCCGCCTACGTGTGCGGCGACCTCCGGATCGCCCACATGCTCCCGGCGATCCGCACCCTCGACCGCCCCCGCGCCCCCGTCCTCCTCCACGACAGCCGCCACGCCGATCCCTGGGGGATCGTGGCCGCGCTGGTGACCCGTCCGGCGGGGCTCGCCGCCCCCGACAGCGTGGTGGCCGAGCTCTTCGTGGGCGCCGGGACGGCCCCGCGGGCGCGGCGGCGGTGGGCGGGGAGCGAGTGGGAGCCCGAGAGCACCCGGCGGATCGCCCTCGCCTACCCCGCGGCGGGCGACACCACCGGCGTCTACCCCTACCGCCTGCGCGTCGTCGCCCACCACGGCGCGACGGCGTCGGCGGCGCCGGAGGCGACGGGCGAGCGGGTGGGGGTGAACCGGCGCGGGAGCCCGTTCGGCGCCGGGTGGTGGCTGGCGGGGCTCGAGCGGCTCCACTTCCTCCCCGGCGGGAGCCTCCTCTGGGTGGGGGGCGACGGGAGCGCGCGCCGCTACGCCCCGGCCGGCGCGAATGCGTGGGCCGTCACCCCCGCGTACGACCGCCCGGACACCCTCCGCTACCTGGACGACGACGGCGACGGCCGGGCGGAGTACGTCCGCCTCCTCCCGGGGCGGGTGCGCGTCCGCTTCGACGCGGCCGGGCGGCACGTGGCCACCGCCTCCCGCCTCGGGCACACCACCCGCTTCTTTCATCGCGCGGCGGGGGAGGGGCTCGACTCCATCCAGGTCCCCACCGGTCCCGGGCGGTGGATCACCAGCCATCGCTTCCTCCACGACAGCACCGCCGCCGGGGTGCGGCTCTCGGTCGTCTCCTCCCCCGCGCCCGCGGCGGGGGGCGCCGCGCGGACCGTCGTCCTCACCCGCGCCCCGGACGCCTCGGGGCGGGTGACGGCGCTGCGCGACCCGGACGGGACGGCGGTGGGGCTGGGCTACGACGGCTACCGGGTGAGCTCGCGCACCGACCGGCGCGGCACCGTCGCCTCCTTCGCGTACGGCGACGGCGGCGGGCTGGTCCAGGCGCGGATCGCCCTGCAGGGGACGGGGGCCGACGTCACGGTGGGCTTCTCTTCGACGGAGACCCTCGGACTCACGGGATCGGTCGACACCGCGCGCGCCTACACCCGGCTGTCGGGGCCGCACGCGGCGGGCGACACCACCCTCCTCTGGCTCGACCGCTTCGGCGCCCCCCGGCGCGTCCGCGACGCCCTGGGCGGCGAGACGCACCTGGCGCGCGGCGACGCCCGCTTCCCCGCGCGGGTCACCCGGCTGCGGGCGCCGAACGGGCGGGTGACCGCGGCGGCCTACACCGCGCGCGGCGCCCTGGCCTCCGTCACCGACTCCAGCACCGCCGCCGCCGGGCGCTACGCCACCACGCGCTACGTCTACGGCGACCCGCTCTGGCCCGACTTCGCCACCCGCGTCGTCCCCCCCGAGGGCGACAGCGTGGTCGTCGGCTACGACCCCGCCACCGGGAACCGCGCCTGGCAGGAGGACGCGCGCGGGCCCTCCACCCGCGTCCTCTTCCGCTACTACGCCGCCGGGGACGCGCGGGGGCGGCTCCGCGCCGTCGACGGCCCGCTCACCGACCCCGACTCGGTGGCCTACGACGCCGCGCTGGGGAACCTGGCCGAGACCACGTCGGGGGGGATCCGGACGGTCTACGCTCGCGACGACGCCGGGCGCATCCGGTCGACGACGTCGCCGGGGGACGGGACGCGGGTGCTGGTCGAACGCGTCTTCCACGACGCGATGGACCGCGACACCCTGGCCGTCACCGGCGACACGGCCGTCCAGTCGGTCTGGGTGAAGAAGGGGTACGACGCCGAGGGGAACCTGGTGCGCCTCACCCGGCGCGTCCTCCCCGACTCGGCCGCCATCGGGGCGATGACGACGACGTGGGCGTACGACCGCGCCGGCCGCCGGACGGCCGAGACCGCCCCGGACGGCTTCGCCGACACCACGGCGTACGACCCGGCCGGGAACGCCGTCCGCGTCCGCACCCGGCGGGGGCACGTGGTGACGATGGAGTACGACCTCCTGAACCGGCTCGTCACCCGCAGGCTTCCTTCCGTCGCCTACCCGCGGGTGGTGCGCGGGGCGCGGAGCTTCCCCGCCTACGGCGACGCCGCGGGGCTCGTCCTCCCGGTCGAGACGCACACCTTCGCCTACGACGCGGGGGGCAACCTCCGGAGCGCCGACAACCCCCACGCGCGGGTCCGCCGCGTCTTCCATCCCAACGGGACGCTCCTCGCCGACACCCTCCACCTCGCCCGGTGGGACGGCGTCTTCGAGCCCGGCCTCCACGTCTACGGGCTCCGACACGGCTACGACCTGAACGGCCGCCGCGTCTGGACCAAGCACCCGCGCGACATCGCCCCCCGCCGCTACGGGAGCGATCTCCCCCTCGACAGCGCCGCCTGGCGCTACGGACCCGCCGGGCTCCTGGCGTCGATGCGCGACGTGGCCGGGAGCGAGCTCCGCTTCTTCCACGACGCCGAGGGGCGGCTCGACTCCCTCTTCAACGTCACGGGCGGGGTGGGGGAGCGGCGCCGGTACGACGCGCACGGGCGGCTGGTGCACCGCCTGGAGCGCGGGGCCTTTCCCCGCGAGGCGCTCGACCGCGAGCCGTCGGCGCTGATCCACCAGGACTCGCTGGCCTACGACGCGCGCGGGAAGGTGGAGCGCGCCGTCGTCTGGCCGCGCGTCGCCCAGGTCTCGCTCCGCTACTCGCTCCTCGGCGCGGTCGTCGAGAGCGTCGACGAGGACCTCCACCGCGACGGCGACCCCGTCCTCCGGGAGCGGTGGACGGGCGACGGCACCGGGAACAGCTACCGCTACCTCCCCGAGAGCTCGCTCGACTGGCGGCGCTACCATTACCAGCCCGGCACCGGGCGCCTCCTGGGCTACACGGTCGCCAGCGCGCCGGGGGTCTTCCGCGACACCGCCTGGTACGACCGCGCGGGGAACCGCGAGTACGCCGCCTGGTCGGTGGGGAGCACCACCTTCGAGGCGATGAGCTACCACGGCGCCGACGAGCGGCTCCGCGCCGTGGACCGCCGCGCCTGCACGCAGGACGCCTCGCTGGCATGCGTGGGGCCGCAGAGCGTGGAAGGGCCCGCGTCGGGGGTGTGGGAGGAGTACCGCTACGACGCGCTGGGGCGGCGGGTGATGGTGCGCGCCCGCCGCGGGAGCTACTGCACCAGCGAGACGTGCCACAGCACGCTGGACCGCGTCGTCTGGGACGGCGACCAGATCCTCCACGAGATCCGGGTGCCGGGCGGCGACACCATCCCCGCCGCCGCGCTGGAGCGCGACACCACCACCATCGTGGGGGCCGCCAACGCGCCGTACGGGCGGGTGGCGTACGCGTACGGGCCGCTGGGGATCGACCGGCCGCTGAGCGTGATCCGGATGGGGTACACGGTGTCGCAGGCCCAGCGCGACGCCTATCCCGGCTACCGTGCGCGGATGGACTCGCTGCAGGGGGCGCAGGTCGTCTTCCCGCACGAGAGCTGGCGCGGGCTCTTCGACGACGGGACCTTCGACAACCAGCGGGACCGCAAGTGCGTGGACATCTTCGTCCCCGGCACCACGGCGGCGATGGACGACCAGGTCTGCATCGACATCGACTGGCCGGCGCAGAACACCAACACCCAGCTCCAGACGCGCGCCCTGGGCGAGGAGCGGAGCTGGATGGGGAGCGTCGTCACGCAGATGCGCGACGCGAGCGGGCAGCTCTACCGCCGCAACCGCTACTACGACCCCGCCACCGGCCGCTTCACCCAGGAAGACCCGATCGGCTTCGCGGGCGGGATCAACCTGTACGCCTTCGGCGGCGGAGACCCGGTGACGTACGCGGACCCGTACGGGTTGTGCCCATTACCTCCGATCTTCGCACTGGCGGACGGGCCTCAGCCTGGACCCGCGGATGCGGCTGTTGCAGTCTGTTGGGCGGGCACGGGGTTGATCGCACTTACCGCGTGGGTGGTCGAGAGTCGTCGGTCCGAGATTCGCAGCGAGACCCGTTCGACCACCACTACCGCGACTGCCACTTCGAGTACGCGGCGCAGGGATGGAGTCACGGTGCGAATCCAGGCGCAAGGTGGGGGCGTGGAGGAGAGCATCGTCCTGAGCAACCCGAACGGAACGGTTACGGCCGCTGAGGGATTGGCGGCTCTGGCTGCTCTTCAGGCGTCGCTCTCTCCACGGGAACGAGAGGCTCGCGCGGTATCGTTCGCCCGGGCAGCGCGTTTCATCCAGAACGCTCCAGCAGGCGGCGGAGTCGTGAGTCCCGGCAGATCGTTTCCCGCGGGACCGCGCACCGACGTTCGAGTGGATGTCGAAGTTCTCCGCGGGCAAGCTTTCTCTCAATGAGGTGACGATGGCCACCATCCTGTACCCGAGATTTCTGGAGGATGAAGAGCAGTACGCCCTCTCCAGGCGCTTCTGGACCGACCTGTTCGCTTCCGTCGTTGCAGCGTTCGACAACGCAGCGGACTGGGGGCCGTGGCGTGCGCGGGCGTACGCGAACGGGGTGCCGTTCGAGCGGGATGGAAACCCGATCTTCGATGCGCGTAGCCTCCGCTCGTCGAAGGCCGTTCAGGTCATTCAGTGGCCCTCGGAAACGGGTGGTGTCGAGATTTCAGCATGGATCAGCGAGCTCCACCTGGAAGGTGAAGATGAGCCAGCCGTGCTGCACGAGCTTACGATCAACTGCAGCCTCTCGACCGAGAGCGCGGAAATCGCGAAAGACTTGCTGCGGTACTGGGTCGACGAGTCGATGAGTGCGAGGGAGTCGGAACGAGTCATCAAAAAGATGCTCGCGTCGCACGATGCCGGAGCACCCACGCACCCAGACACGTGATTCGAGGCCTATCCCGCATCAACGAATCGGCCAGCCGGACTTCATGCAGGGCCGGAGTAGCCCGGCGGCGGCGTCGCGACGCGGTGAGAAAGAGGAGGATGGCAGACGACCTCGCATGCGAAGTCTGTGGCGCATCCGCTGTTCGCCTGGTTCGGCATGATCGAGCCTCGGTCGTGACGACGGACGGAGCTTCTCTGCCGTTCATCTGAAGCACGCCCGCCGCGCGCACGCACGCGGAGCGCTCCCCGCTCTCCGTGGGTGGCGCCGCTCCGCCCGGAGTCGGAACCTCCACGCTCCAGGCACGAGGTAGGCGCTCCCCCTCTCACCCCCCGTCGGGCATTTCCCCACACACCTCCGCCCCCGGTGGCGGAATCTCCCGCCGGGGGCATCCGGGCGAACCCTGCACGTGTTTCCTCCGCGCTCCGACAGACGATCCCCCTCGGCCCCGGCAGATTGGTGGCACGTTTCCGCGAGACGAAACCGGCGCCGCGCCGGGGGATCGGCACGGCCTTCAGGATACACACGGAGCCAGGGCAATGAGCGACATCGTCAACCACGAGAGCACCGCCGCCGAGACCGTCCGCCCGACCCGGCGCGACTTCCTCCGCTTCTCGGCGCTCGGGCTCGCGGTGCCGGCGGTCGGCACCGTCCTCGCCGCCTGCGGCAAGGCCGCGGGGAGCGAGGCCGCCTCCACGCAGGCCGCGGCCCCGGTGGCGGGCGGCGCCCACGCCGACAGCAACCACAGCGGCGGCACCACCGCCCCGCACCCCAAGACCCCCGAGGACATCCGCCGCGCCGCCGACGAGATGGACCGCCACCACGAGGCCGGGATCAAGGCCTTCCCCGCCAAGACCGAGGGGAAGGGGAACGTCGTGATGGAGCCCCGCATCGAGAACGGGGTGAAGGTCTACGAGGTCACCACCGAGAAGGTGCAGTGGGAGGTGACGCCCGGGCAGAAGGTCGAGGCGTGGACGTACAACGGCCAGGTCCCGGGCCCGCAGGTGCGGGTCAAGGAGGGCGACCGCGTCCGCTTCGTCCTCCACAACAAGCTCGAGGAGTCGACCGCCATCCACTTCCACGGGCTGGAGCTCCCGAACGACCAGGACGGCGTGCCGTTCATCACCCAGCCGCCGGTGAAGCCGGGCGAGAGCTACACCTACGAGTTCACCGTCCCCGAGGGGAACGCGGGCTCGCACATGTACCACTCGCACCACAACGCGGCCAAGCAGGTGGGCCTCGGCCTCCTGGGCGCCTTCATCGTCGAGCCGAAGAGCCCGCGCGCCATCGAGCGGGTCGACGTGGACTACGTGATGATCCTCAACGACGGCGCCCACGGCTACACGCTGAACGGGAAGGGCTTCCCGGCCACCGAGCCGATCGTGGCCAGGATGGGGCAGAAGGTGCGCATCCGCTTCATGAACGAGGGGATGATGATCCACCCCATGCACCTGCACGGGATGCACATGACCGTCATCGACAAGGACGGCTGGGCGCAGCCGGCCCCGTGGAAGTGCGACACGCTGAACGTGGCGCCGGGCGAGCGGTGGGACGTCATCGTCAACTGCAACAACCCCGGCACGTGGGCCTTCCACTGCCACGTCCTCCCCCACGCCGAGTCGCCGATGGGGATGATCGGGATGGTCACCGCGCTCGTCGTCCAGAAGTAAGTGCGTGAGTGCGTGAGTGCGTGAGTGCGAAAGTGCGAAAGTGCGGGGGCGCCTGGGTGCGCTCCCGCACTTTTCGTCGTGCTCGACGGGCGTTTACGGCAACGGCGAACGGCAACGGCGGATCCGGGCGTGTCCCTCCGCTGCGCTCCGGGCCGGGCTGCGCGCCGCGTAGGAAACGATACTACCGTTTCCAACGCGG
>DATACF010000087.1:0-1820 GCA_036259235.1 Longimicrobium sp.
CGAGCGCCGCCGCCAGCGCGACGAGCCGGGGCGCGCTCATCCGGCGATCTTCGCGTACCGCAGGGTGATGCGCCGCGTCTCGCCGGCCGGGCCGTAGTACGAGGTGAGCTGCACCTTGTACATCGTGGCGCCGCGCTTGAGGAAGTACACGTCGAACGTCGGCCACACCTGGTGGTCGCTCCCCGTCAGGTTGTAGCGGTACCAGGGGCGGGTCTTGAAGATGCCGCCGTAGCTGTCGCCCTTGAACACGGTGGCGGGGGGCGCCGCGGCGTCGGTGATGGCGTCGAACGCCTCGGAGGCGGCCACGGCGCCGGCCTGCCCGCCCCCGCTGGCGCCGCCGTTGACGCGGATGCCGTACCCTTCGAAGGCCAGGTCCCACGCCGACGCCGTGCCCACGGCGCCCGCCGCGAGGTCGAAGTAGACGCGGCCGCCGGAGACGTCGACCGTCGCCCGCTTCGTCTCGCCCAGGGGGGCGGCGGCGGAGGGCTGGACGGCGTACTCGAAGGTCACCTTCCCGGCGTGCGCCCGCTGCGCGTCCGCCAGCGCCACGACGCGCAGCTTGGCGAAGGCGGTCCCCCCGGCCGTGCGGACGAGGAAGACCTTCGACGGGTCGGCGGCGACGACGTGCGTGGCGGGGTCGTAGGTCCACCACCCGCCGATGGCCGGGGCGAGCGAGTCGGCGCGCCACGCGGCGGCGTCCGCCGGCGCGGCGGCGGCGGTGGCGGCGGTGAACGCGGCCAGGTTTCCGTCCGCGGTGAAGGCCATCACCTGCGCGTTCGTCGCCGACGCGTTCTGGCAGAGGCACCACCCCACCACGCCGCCGGGGCCGGCCTCGCCCCCGTTGAGCATGACGCTGGTGGCGTTGACGGCGAGGTCCCACGCCGTGCTCGCGCCGGGGTTGGGGACGGCGATGGCGGGCGACGCGGCGTCCAGGTCGGCGTACGCCCACCCCGCCGAGCCGTCGAGGGTCACGGTGAGGACCTCCGGCTCGCCGGCGCCGTCGCCGCCGGTGGGAGATCCGTCGCAGGCGGCGAGGAGGAAGAGCGCGGCGAGGGTGCCGCTGAGCAGTCTGTGCATGGTCCGCAGGTGGAGAGTAGATGAGAATGAGTCTCAAGCGCATTCTACTCTCCCCCACCCCACGCCGCAAGAAGGGGGGGCGGCCTCCGTCCCCGGAGCGGCCGGTCACACCGGGTTCCGCCTGGAGAGCGGGTTGATCGAGAGAAGCCCCGGCCTGTCATTCCGAGCGAGGAACGAGTGAGGAATCTACTCGCCCCGCCGGGTGGCTGGTCTCCGGGCACGGATCTCTTCGAACTCTGAACCCGATGCCGCATCGTCGGAGGGTGCGATCGATCTCGCCCACAATCGGGGTCTCGTGCTCGCCCAGGCTATGCCAACTGCGTAATCGGGGGGATGTGGAGCGGGGGCCGGCTTCCGCGCCGGCCCTCCTGATCACGTGGTACGCGATCCTTGAAGGCGCGGACGCGGCGGGCGACGCGGATCGACGGGAGGAAGGACCGAAGGGGCCTCTTCGAAAAAATTTCGATACTCATCTCCACCCATGGCTCCCCGGTGGGACGCGGGCTTTTCTCTCCCGCATGCGACTCCCTCTTAAGCGCCTGCTCGGCACATTCCGTCCAAACGGGGATGATGATCCGGAATCGGTGTCACAGCCCGCGCGCCGGGCGGGGCGGACGCCGCGTCGTGGAACGATCCCCGCACACCCCCTTTCCGCGGCGGCGCGGGCGGGCCAACTTCGGTCCGCGGGCGAGAAGCCGTTCCGCGAGGACCGGGACGAGACCACCTGTGAAGACGGAGCGAAC
>DATACF010000088.1:0-4790 GCA_036259235.1 Longimicrobium sp.
GGGCCACACCGGGTAGTGACCGGACGCGGGCGTGGCCGACCAGAAGGAAGCCGGAGGTGGTAGGTTTATGGGCGCTCTACCCCGCGATTGGCTCGTAGCTTGCCTGCTGCTCTGCGTGCGAGGGGAGGGGCCGGGGGAGGGGGGCGCGCGGAGCCCTCCGCATGCGACGAAACTCCGCCTGTCCTACCCGAAGTCCTCCCCCTTCTCCCAGGGGTTGGGAGAAGGGGGCCGGGGGGATGAGGGCCGACGACGCCGCGGACACGCACCACCGTCCGTCGCCCCTCCCGACCCTACACCCGCGCCGCCAGCACCTCCAGCAGCAGCCGCGCCGCCAGCTTCGCCGTCCGCCCATCGGGGTCGTACGGCGGCGAAAGCTCCATCAGGTCGGCGGCGAGGAGCTTGGGGTGCGAGGCGATGGTCGTCACCAGCTCGATCATCTCCCGCGCGGCGAGGCCGCCCGGGCCCGCCGCGCTGGCGCCGGGCGCGAACGCGGCGTCGGCGGCGTCGATGTCGACGCTCAGGTAGAGCGCGTCGGCGTCGCGGGTGGCGGCGTAGAGGGCGGCCTTCGCCACGGCGAGCGCGCCCTGCTTCGCCACCTCTTCCATGGTGATCAGGTGGATGCCCTGCTCGCGCGCCCAGTCCAGGTAATGGCGAGAGTTGGCGAAGCGGCGGAGGCCGATCATCGCCACGCGGCGCCCCTCCACGATCCCCGTCTCCAGCGCGCGGCGGAAGGGGGTGCCGCTGGAGAGCGAGGCCTCGTCGTCGTACTCGCGGACGTCGAGGTGGGCGTCGAGGGTGATGAGGCCCAGCTTGATCCCCGGCCGCGCGGCGGCGAGGCCGCGGATCAGCGAGCCGGTGACGCCGTGGTCGCCGCCCAGGAAGACGGGGCGCGCGCCGGACGCGAAGACCTCGCGGGCCGCCTGTTCGATCCGGGCGTGGGCGGCGGCGCCGTTCATCGACGGGACGCTCACGTCGCCCAGGTCGAGCGCCGGGGGCACCTCCTTCTCCCCGTCGTACGTCCCGAACGAGGCCAGCGCCTCGCGCAGCGCCCGCGGCCCGAAGCGGGCGCCCGGGCGCGAGGGGATCCCGCCGTCGTACGGGACGCCGACGACCACCGTCCGCCCGTCGAGCGGCTCGCCCTCGCCGCGCGGGCGGAGGAGCGTGGGGGCGCGGGGGTCGCGCGGGTCGGGCGCGGCGCGGAAGGGGGCGAGCGGGTCGGCGGCGTCGGTCACGGTGGTCGGCTTCGAAAAGTGCGGATCGTGGCGGCTTGCTGGCCCCGTCGAGGCCGCGCTAACTTATGTGGCGCGGCACATCCACAGCCAGAGCCGCGCGAGCGATCTCGATCGGAACCCGATCCACGGCAGTGCCTTCGGCCCCACCGGCCGGGGGCTCGAACTTTCTTTACGGCCATGCGCATCCTCACCGGCATCCAGCCTTCGGGCACGCTCCACATCGGCAACTACTTCGGGGCCATCCGGCCGGTCCTGGGGCTCCAGGGGCGCGGCGAGGTCTTCGTCTTCCTCGCCGACCTGCACGCGCTCACCTCGCTCCAGAACGCCGAGGCGCTCCGGGCCAACGTCAGGAGCGCCACCCTCGACCTCCTGGCGTGCGGCCTCGACCCCGAGAACACCGTGTTCTGGCGGCAGTCCGATGTGGCGCTGCACTCGGAGCTGATGTGGATCCTGACCACCGTCACCCCCATGGGGCTGATGGAGCGGATGGTGGCGTACAAGGACAAGACGGCGCGGGGGATCCCCGCCAGCGCCGGCCTCTTCACCTACCCCATCCTCCAGGCCGCCGACATCCTCCTCTACGACGCCGACCGGGTGCCGGTGGGGAAGGACCAGAAGCAGCACCTCGAGGTCACGCGCGACATCGCCACCAAGGTCAACGAGGCCTACGGCGGCGAGGTCCTCAAGCTCCCCGAGCCCGACATCGCCGAGGACGTGGCCGTCATCCCCGGTCTCGACGGGCAGAAGATGAGCAAGAGCTACGGCAACACCCTCGACATCTTCGGCGACGAGAAGGCGCTGCGGAAGCGGGTGATGTCCATCAAGACCGACTCGACGCCGCTGGAGGCGCCCAAGGACCCCACCGGCTCCATCGTCGTCGCCCTCTACCGCCTCTTCGCCACCCCCGACGAGGTGCGGCGGATGGAGGACGAGCACCGCGCCGGCGGCGTCGGCTACGGCGAGTTCAAGAAGCGCCTCTTCGAGGCCATGTGGGAATTCTACGCCCCCATGCGAGGGCGCCGCGAGGAGATCCTCGCCCGCCCCGGCTACCTCGACGACGTCCTCCGCGAAGGCGCCCGCAAGGCGCGCGAGGTGGCGGAGGGGACGATGGAGCGGGTGCGGAAGGCGACGGGGCTGAGCTGAAGAAGTACGAAAGTACGAAGTACGGGAGCATGAAGGGGCGCGGGACCGGTCTCGCGCCCGCTTTCGTACTTTCGTACTTCGATCCGGTATGCGATGTGCTGTTCCGGGGGGCCGACAACCCTCGATTCCAGTGACGGAGACGGACATGTCCGACCAACGCGTGCCCCAGCCCGACGAGCGATACGATTCCGGCAGCGACAGCGGGGTCGTCCAGGCGAAGACCGCCCACGAGCAGCCGCGCGCCAACCCGGCGGGCGAGGCGTCCGGCGGCGAGCCGCGCACCGAGGTGCTCACGCTGATCTGCGAGAAGTGCGGCAAGGACTACTTCTTCGAGGACGAGCCGCCGCCGGCCACCATGACGTGCGAGAAGTGCGGCGGCACCGTCTTCCGCGCCTTCCACGACGTGGTGGGCGACGAGGCGGCCGACGACTTCCGCGACTCCACCGAGCGCGACCTCGACCCCGACGACCCGGAGGGCGACGTGATGCCGGGCGACATCATGGACCTCAACCGCCTCTAGGCCCCGGATGCCCAACGGTTCGGACTCTCCCCGCCCGGCCGGCGCCCTCTTCGCCGGCTCGGGCGTGGCGCTGGTGACGCCCTTCCACGACGGCGGCGTCGACGAAGACGTCCTGCGCGAGCTGGTGCGCTTCCACCTCCGCGAGGGGACCGACGCCCTCGTCGTCAACGGGAGCACCGGCGAGGCCACCGCCATGTCCCCCGACGAGCAGCGCCGCGCCGTCGAGGTCGTCGTCGACGAGGCGAAGGGGCGGCTCCCCGTGATCGCCGGGGCCGGCGGGAGCGACACCGCCGCGGTCTCCCGCCTGGCCGCCGCCGCCCGGGAGGCGGGGGCCCACGCGCTCCTGGTGGCGCCGCCGCCGTACAACAAGCCGCCGCAGCGGGGGCTCGTCGCGCACTACCGCCGCGTCCTCGACGCGGGCGACCTCCCCTGCGTCGTCTACAACGTCCCCGGCCGCACCGCCTCCAACCTCCTCCCCGAGACGGTGGAGGCGCTGGCCGACCAGGACTCGCGCGTCGTCGGGGTCAAGGAGGCCAGCGGCGACATCTCGCAGGTGGCCGAGCTCTGCCGCCGTCTCGCCGGCCGCGTGGCCGTCTACAGCGGCAACGACGACCAGGTGGTCCCCCTCCTGGCCCTCGGCGGGATGGGGGTCATCTCCGTCGTCGCCAACGTGGCCCCGGCGGCGACGTCGCGGATGGTGCACGCCTTCCTGGAGGGGAGCGTCGCCGAGTCGCGCCGCATCCAGCTCGACCTCCTCCCCCTCGTCGCCGCGCTCTTCCGCGAGTCGAACCCGATCCCGGTGAAGTGGGGGGTGCGCCTCCTGGGCTTCCGGGTGGGCGACGTGCGCCTCCCGCTGGTGGAGCCCTCCGACGCGGTCAAGAAGGAGCTGGCGGAGGCGATGCGCGGAGCGGGGCTCGACGTGAAGGGGGCCTAGTGGCGGTCCGCATCGTCCTGAGCGGCGCCACCGGGCGGATGGGGACCACGCTGGCCTCCCTCGCCGCCGAGGACGGGGGGCTGGAGCTCCTCGGCGGGATCGGGCGCATCCCCGAGCGCGGGTGCGACATCGGGTGCCCGGTGGTGGAGACGCCCGAGACGGCGGGGGCGTGGATCCGCGAGGCCGACGTGGTGGTCGACTTCTCGGCGCCGGAGCTGCTGCACCGGCTCCTGGAGATGCACGGCGAGGCGCTGGCCGGGAAGGCGCTGGTGGTCGGCACCACGGGGCTTACGCACGAGGAGACGCGGGCGCTGGCGCGCGCCAGCGAGCGGACGGCGGTCCTCCAGGCGGCCAACTTCAGCGTGGGCGTCAACCTCCTCGTGGTCCTCGCCGAGCGGGCGGCGGCGGTGCTGGGCGACGACTACGACGTGGAGATCGTGGAGGCGCACCACCGCCGGAAGGCCGACGCGCCCAGCGGGACGGCGCTGGCCCTGGGCGAGGCGGTGGCGCGCGGCCGCGGCGTCGACCTCGCCTCCGTGCGCGTGGACGGGCGGAGCGGGCGGCCGGGCGAGCGCCCGCGGGGCGAGGTCGGCTTCCACGCCGTCCGCGGCGGCGACATCGTCGGCGAGCACCGGGTGATGCTGATCGGCGAGCGCGAGCGGGTGGAGCTGGGGCACTTCGCCCAGGACCGCGCGCTCTTCGCCGAAGGGGCGCTCCGGGCGGCGAAGTGGATCGCCGGGAAGCCGGCGGGGACGTACACCATGCGCGACGTCCTCGGTCTCTAGATCTAAGTGGGTGCTCAAAAGTTCTGTCGACTTCCAAGTCCTGAGTCCTGCACTGCACAGAAGACATCGATCCGACAATTCAGGACCTGGGACTCAGGACGTAGGACTACTCACTTAAGACCGGCATCGTTTCGAGGGGCGAGCGACGACGGGGACGGGCCCGAAGCGGACCCGTC
>DATACF010000089.1:0-8666 GCA_036259235.1 Longimicrobium sp.
GGCGCGGGGGGCGGCGCCCCGGGGGCGCGGGTGGCGCGCGGCGAGGCGGCGGCGGGGGAGGCGGTGTACCGGAAGAGCTGCGTGATGTGCCACGGCCCGGACGGCGGGGGGACGCAGCTGGGGCCGTCGCTCGTCACCGGCGACCTGGCGGGGGTCGACCAGATCACGCAGGTCGTCCGCGCCGGGGTGCCCGATCCGGAGGAGTACCCCGTCCCCATGCCCGACCACACGGGGCTGGCGCTCACCGACGCGCAGGTGCAGGCGGTGTCGGCGTACGTCTACTTCCTCACCGGGCGCTGACGACTTTCCGAACGGCCGGATTTCTTCTCGATCGACAGGCTCCGGCGCGGGGCCCTCACCCGGCTCGCCGGGGCTCGCCACCCTCTCCCCATCCTGGGAGAGGGTGGTTCGTATCGGTGCGCGGGGCGGGGCCGGGGGAGGGGGGGCGCGCGGAGGCGGCGGCATGCGACGAAAGCCCGCCCCGAACGCGATCGAAGTCCAGCCGCTGAAGCGAAGTTGCGTGAGGGATGCGGGCCCGGAGGGCGGAGACCCTGGCGGGGGGGGAATGCGAAGGGGATGGCGATGCGAGGAGATGCGGCAAAGTGCGTGGAGTCCGCCAGGGGCTCCGCGCAGTTGCAAACGGTAGTATCGTTTGCTACTGCGCCCGCAGCCAGGCCCGGAGCGCAGCGGAGGGACACGCCCAAGCCCTGCCGTTGAAGTTGCCGTTCCCGCCCCCCACGAATATCTTCGCCGCCTCTCGCAGCACCCGACACCAGAACGGACAACGGACGGACGCATGGCTCGGATCGCGGTGATTCCCGGCGACGGCGTGGGCAAGGAGGTCACCCGCGAGGCGGTGAAGGTGCTGCGCGCGCTCGAGGCGCAGGGCGGCCCCACCCTCGACCTCGTGGAGTGGCCGCACGGCGCCGACCGCTACCTGGAGACCGGCGAGACGATCACCGACGCCGAGTTCGCCGACCTGGAGGCGAACTACGCCGCCGTCCTCCTGGGCGCCCTCGGCGACCCGCGCGTGCCGGGTAACGAGCACGCCCGCCAGATCCTCCTGGGGATGCGCTTCCGGCTCGACCTCTTCATCAACTTCCGCCCCGTCCAGCTCTTCCACGAATCGCTCACCCCGCTCAAGAGCAAGGCGGAACGCGACATCGACTTCGTGATCTTCCGCGAGAACACGGAGGGGGTCTACGTGGGGATGGGCGGCGTCTTCAAGCAGGGCACCGCGGACGAGGTCGCCGTCCAGGAGGACGTGAACACGCGCAAGGGCGTGGAGCGGATCGTCCGCGCGGCCTTCGAGCACGCGCGGGCGAACGGGCTGGAGCGGGTGACGATGTCGGACAAGGCGAACGCGATGGAGCACGCGGGCGGGCTCTGGCGGCGCGTCTTCAAGGCGGTGGCCGCGGAGTACCCCGACATCCAGACCGAGGCGCTGTACGTGGACATGCTGGCGATGGACCTGGTGCGGCGCCCCGAGCGCTACCGGGTGATCGTGACCGGGAACCTCTTCGGCGACATCCTCTCGGACCTGGGGGCGGCGCTCTGCGGCGGGCTGGGGCTGACGGCGTCGGGGAACATCCACCCGGGGCGGGTCTCGCTCTTCGAGCCGGTGCACGGCTCGGCGCCGGACATCGCGGGGAAGGACCTGGCCAACCCCTTCGCCGCCATCCTCACCGCCGCGCTCATGCTCCGCCACCTTGGCCACGCCCCCGAGGCCGCGCGGGTGGAGAACGCCGTCCGCGCCGCCCTCTTCGCGGGCGAGACGACAGCCGACCTCGGCGGCACCCTCGGGACCCAGGCCACGGGCGACGCGGTGGTGCGCCACCTCGCCTCGGCGTCCTGAAACCGGGGGCGCCCGCGACGCGTAACGGCCCGTGGCCCCGGTGCGCAGGCGCCGGGGCCGCTCGTTTTTCCGCCGGGCGATCCCTCGTACGGCGCGATCTCTCCTCTCGAAGACCAGGGCATGACGACGACGAAGCCCTTCCGCTCTTCCGCCGCGCTCCTCGCGTTTCTCCTCACCGCGTCGTCCGCCGCCGCGCAGGCGCCCGACACCGCGCGGCTGGCGGCGCTGTACGAGGCGCGCGACTGCTTCACCCTCCGCGAGGCGCTGGCCGCGGGCCCGGCCGACCGCGCGCCGGAGACGGCGTTCTACCGCGCCTTCGTGGCGGGCGCCTTCAACCGGCCCGACGAGTCGGTGAGGGAGGCGCAGCGGTACCTCTCGTGGGAGGGCTCGGCCCGCGCCCCCGGGCGGCGGATCGAGGCGGAGACGATCCTGGCCGAGAACCTGGTCCGCGCCCACCGCTACGGCGAGGCGGCCGACGTCTACGCGCGCCTCCTCCCCGAGGTGGCCGACTCCGCCCGCCGCGCCGGCTTCGCCATGGCCGTGCAGGTATTCGGGGCGCTCCGCGGCGTCCCCGCGCAGACGGTGGCGCTGGCGGGCGAGGTGCGGGTGCCGCTCACGCGCGACAAGGCGGGACTGGTGAACGTGGAGGTGGCGGCGGGCGACACCGGCGAGCGCTTCGTCTTCGACACCGGCGCCAACCTCTCGACGGTGACGGAGTCGACGGCGCGGGCGTTCGGCTTCCGGATCATCGACCGGCCGGTGGAGGCGGGGACGGCGTCGGGGCGGAACACGGCCGGGCGGCTGGCGGTGGCGCCGGAGCTGAAGATCGGCGCGGCGACGGTACGGAACGCGGTCTTCCTCGTCCTCCCCGACTCGGCGCTCGCCTTCCCGCAGATCGACTACCGGATCCACGGGATCGTGGGCTTCCCCGTGATCGCGGCCCTCGGCGAGGTGACGCTGACGCGCGCGGGGGAGCTGGTGGTGGAGCCGGCCTCGGCCACGGCGGCGGAAGGCGAGCCGAACCTCTGCCTGAACGGGCTGGAGCCGCTGGTGCGGGTGGCGGTGGGGGCCGACACGCTCCACTTCGGGCTCGACACGGGGGCGCAGAGCTCCACACTCTTTCCCCCGTTCCACGCGCTCCGCCGCGCCGAGCTCGAGCCGCGGGGGCCGGAGCGGACGACGCGGCTGGGGGGCGCGGGGGGCTCGCGCGAGGTGCGGGCCTTCGATTACGGGCCGGTGACGCTCTCCGTCGGCGGGCGCGCGGCCACGGTGGAGCGGCTCTCCGTCCTCCCCGAGCGGACCATCGAGCGGAGCCGCTTCGTCTACGGCGACATCGGGCAGGACGTGATCCGCCAGTTCGAGGCGATGACGCTCGACTTCCGGCGGATGCGGATCCGCTTCCGCTAGTCCCGGCCCGGAAGAAAAGAAGGGTCTCACGCAGAGAAGCAGAGTCAGCAGAGAACTCCTCCGCTGACTCTGCTTCTCCGCGTGAGGCCCATGCTGTCCGGGGTTACTTCCCGCCGTTGTCGTCGGGGACGCCGTAGGGGCGGCCGCGGTCGCGGAGGACGAGGGGCCAGCCGCGGGCGCGGTAGGCGTCCATGGCCTGGCCGTAGAGGGTGTCGGCGAGGGCCTCGGGGTGCTTCTCGGCCACCTGGAGGAGGCGGCGGGTGGGGCCGTCGGGCTCGCGCTGGCCCTGCTCCCAGGCGCGGACGGCGCTGGGGGAGGCGTTCAGCATCCCGGCGAAGACCTGCTGCGAGAGGAGGAGGCGCTTTCGGATGCGCTGGATGTGCTCGGCCGAGTAGGCGGGGGGCGGGTCGACCTCCACGTCGCGCGCGGTGATCTCGACGCGGTCGACGCGGAGGCCGCCCAGCGCGCCGCTCTCGAAGGCGACCGCCTCCTCGAGGGCGCCGATCAGGGCGTCGCCGAAGCCGGGCGCGCCGGCGGCGTTGTTGTCGGTGTCGCGGGCCATCGTCCTCACCCCTCCCGTTTCAGGTGTTCGACCAGCTGCCGCACCCGCCTCGCCTGCTCGGGCGAGAGGTCGGCCTGCTCGTTCTTGGCGTAGGCGAGGAGGAGGTAGATCCGCGAGCGCACCTCGACGTAGAGGTAGACGACCCGGCTCCCGCCCCGCTTTCCGCGCCCTTCCACCGCCACCCGCACCTTCCGCACGCCCCCCGTGCCGGGGACCACGTCGCCGGCGCGGGGATCGTGGATGAGCGCCTGCTCCAGCGCGCGGACGTCGTCGTCGGAGAACAGCCCTTCCGCCGTCCGCTCGAAGGACGGGAGGAAGACGAACTCCAGGTACCGCGTCGCGGTGACCGTCATACTATAATACTCCGTGGTAGGGAGGGCAAGGGGGACGTGCAGGGGAAGTGCACACAGTAAACGGGGAGGGATGGGCGCGGAAGAGCCCGGAATGGACGGCGGGAAGGACGGTCCGGAGGTGGCGTGTGGGGGGCGGACCCGTGCGTCAGGCGGGCGGGGGCGGCGGGTCGGGCCAGAGGCGGTATCTGTCCATTTCACCGCGGAGCTTGAGGAGCGCGGCGTCCTTCATCTTCGCCTCCAGCATGACGTCGAAGGGGATGGGACCCACCTCACGGAGGAAGGACGCGAGCTCCCAGGGGTTCACGTAGTCGGCGTGCTGCGAGAGGAGGGGCGGGACCTCGACCTCCTTCCTGGCGCGGACCACGACGCGGGAGTCGAGCTTGGGCGACGAGAAGTGGATCTTCGGCTGGACCCCCGCGGGCCAGGTGGCGAGCATGGCGCGCGCGGCCTCGCCGAGGGAGAGGGTGCCGGGGTTGAGGAGGTGGTGCTGGTGGTCGAAGACCAGCGGCACGCCCGTCATCTCGTGGGCGCGGAGGCAGTCCTGGACCGAGTAGATCGTCCCGTCGTTCTCGATGACGAGGCGGCGGCGGCCGGCCTCGGAGAGGCGGGGGAAGGTGTCGCGGAAGCGGCCGAGGGCGGCGTCCTTGTCGCCGTAGGCGCCCCCCAGGTGGAGGACGACGACGGCCTCCGGCCCCTGCTCCAGCGCGTCGAGGAGCCCGGCCTGCGCGTCGACGTCGGCGATCCCCTTCTCGGTGATGGCGGGGTCGAGCGCCGAGAGGAGGACGTACTGCGAGGGGTGGAGCGAGAGGCGGATGCGGCGCTCGCGGGCGATGCGGCCCAGCGCCGCCAGGTCGCCCCGGCACTCGGCGACCTGCCCGTGGAACTGGGGGAGGTCGGGGTGGGTGCAGTAGGGGACGAAGTCGGAGGAGATGCGGTACATCCGCACGTCGATCTCGTCGAGGTAGTCGAGGATCTCGCGGAGGTAGCCGATGGAGACGCGCAGGTGCGGGTTCGACTGCCACCGGCGCGCGTCGTTGCTCTTCAGCCCCTCCCGTCCCACCACCTTCACCGCGAACCCCATCCGCCGCGGCCACGTCCCGTTCGCCCGCATCGCCCCCTCCTCCTCCCTCGATTCCCGTCATCCCCCCGGACGACGCTCACTCCGCCCCGACGATCCGGCGAGCGCACTCACGCACTCACGCACTTCCGGATACGAAAGCGGGCGCCCCATCGGACGCCCGCTTCGCGCATGCGGATTCCGTTCCGCGCGAAACGCTCAGGGCCGGTCGACCAGGACCCAGACGGTGTCGGTGCTGGCGCTGTAGAACATGGAGACCACCACGTTCTTCTGGCCGCCGTCCTTGAAGCGGAAGACGTAGTCGAAGACCGTGTGGAGGTTCTTGTTCCGCACCCCCTCGACGAAGCGGCCGTGGAACTCCTGCACCCTGGTGCACGGCGCCACCTCGTCGAAGAAGCTCTTCCCCAGGGCGTCGTCCCTGGCGACGCGGGCCAGGTCGGACTCGGTCTGGTTGAACTTGAGGACGCGGCCGTCGCGGTCGAGCTGGATCATCCCGAACGGGAGCATGTCGAGCTCGCCGGCGCTGAGGACGTCGGCCCGCTCGAGGACGTCGCTGCGGGGAGTGGTGGTGGCCTCCATGAGCGCTCCAGGATCGAGGGAGTGGAAAGGGAAGACGCCGCCGCGGAGAGGGCGGCGGGGCGGTGGCGCGGGCCCCGGACGGCGGGCGCTTCCGCCAGAATCGTACCTCGTTGTCCAAGCTGCGTATAATATACGGATCAGGTTTGCCGAATGAATGCAATTCTATCCTCTGGAACGGCAGTTGCGACGGGGGTTGGCCTCCCCGGTGAGGCGCCGCGCGCGGAGGCGGCGGCGCCAAGGGAAGACCGGCGGACGGCCGAAGAGGTTGCGGCACCGGGAGATACGGACGTCCGGAAACACACACTGGAGGGGCCATGGCGAACAACGACCTGGACCGCGTGGTACCGCTGAACCAGCTCAGCGACTTCAAGGTGGCGGAGGGCGACCCGGACGTGCGCGGGTGGGAGGTGCAGTCGGCGGACGGGCGGAAGATCGGGTCGATCGACGAGCTGCTGATCGACACCAACGCCATGAAGGTCCGCTACCTCGACGTGGAGGTCGACCGCGGGATGGTGGCCGGCGGCGACGACCGCCACGTCCTGATCCCGATCGGCTACGCGCGGCTGGAGCGCGACGGCGACCGCGTGATCGTCGACAACCTGAGCGCCTCGGACCTCGGCACGCTCCCGGCGTACGACCACACGCCGCTGACCCGCGACTACGAGACCTCGGTGCGCGACTCCTTCGCCGCCCGTCCGACCGGGACGACCGGCGCGCTGGGGGCGACGGGCTCGCTCGGGACGACCGGGACCACGGGGACGACGGGGCGGACGGCGGACGACTTCTACGGGCACGAGGGGTTCGACGACAACCGCTTCTACGGCGCCCGCCGCGACCTGACGGGGAACGAGGAGCGGCTGACGCTCTCGGAGGAGCAGCTGGCGGTGGGCAAGCGCCAGGTGGAGACGGGCGAGGTGGGGGTGCACAAGACCGTGGAGACGCAGCACGTCCGCGAGTCGGTGCCCACCACGCGCGAGGAGGTGACGGTGGAGCGCCATGCGATCACCGACCCGCTCCGCGCCGACGCCCGGATCACCGAGGAGGAGATCCGCGTCCCGCTCCACGCCGAGGAGGTGGTGGCCGAGAAGCGGGTGGTGCCGAAGGAGGAGCTGGTGGTGCGGAAGCAGGAGGTGGTGGAGAACCGCACCGTCGAGGCCGACCTCCGCCGCGAGCGCGCCGAGGTCACCGAGGCCGGCGAGCGCACGACCGACCGGATGAACGCCGGGAGCACGGGCCTCGAGAGCGGCGCGGGCGGGCTGGGGAACACCGACCCCGACCTCCGCGGCGGGACGCTCGACGACGACCCGAGCCGCAAGCGCGGGATCTGACGGTCGGAGCCGGCTGATCACGACGGGGTGCTCTCGCGATTCGCGGGGGCGCCCCGTCTTTCGTCGTTCGGGAAGCTCCGCTGAATCTCTCACACGGGGCACAGGGGGCACAGGGGGCACAGGGGGCACAGGGGAGATCGTGGATCGGGACCGAAGTTCCCTCTGTGTCCTCTGTGCCCCCTGTGAGAGGCCCGCCGTTGGGGGTGGCGGCGGAACGGTGCGCCCGAGGGATCGGGACCGTAGATTGTCGCCCTGCCGATGACTGACTCCGCGATCTCTCTCTCCGCGCGCGCGCCGTGGGTGCTGGCGCTGGACGCGGGCTCGTCGTCCGTGCGGGCGGGCCTGTACGACGCCGTGGGCCGCCCACTGGAGGGCGGGCCCGTGGCGCGCTTCCGCGTCGCCTGGCGCACCTCGCCCGAGGGGGCGATGGAGGCGGACGGCGAGGCGCTGCTGGCGGCGTGCGCCGCGGCGGTGGACGGGGCGATGGAGGTCGCCGGCCGCGCGGGGATCGAGGTGGCGGCGGTGGCGGTCGCCACCTTCTGGCACGGGGTGATGGGCGTAGGGGCCGACGGGCGCCCCGCGACGCCGCTCTACGGGTGGGGCGACACGCGGGCGCGGGAGGACGCGGCGCGGCTCCGCGGGCGGGTGGACGCGGGGGCCGCGCACGGGCGCACGGGGTGCTTCGTGCACGAGGTGTATCCGGCGGCCAAGCTGGTCTGGCTGCGGCGGACGCTGGGCGATACCTTCCCGCGCGTCGCGGCCTGGGGGTCGCTGGGGGAGCTGCTGGCGCTCCGCCTCTTCGGCGCGCGGCGGACGTCGGTGTCGATGGCGTCGGGGACGGGGCTCCTGGACGTGCGCGCCCTCCGCTGGGACGCGGAGATGATGGCGGCGGCGGGGGTGGAGGAGGGGACGCTCCCCGAGGTCTCGGACGCGCCGCTCGTGGGGCTCCTCCCCGAGTACGCGCGGCGGTGGCCGGGGCTGGCGGGGGTGCCGTGGGTCCCGGCGCTGGGCGACGGCGCCTGCGCGAGCCTGGGGAGCGGGGCGCGGGGAGGGCGGGTGGCGCTGACGGTGGGGACCTCGGCGGCGGTGCGGGTGCTCCGCGCGGAGGCCGACCCGCCGGTGCCGCCGGGGCTCTGGTGCTACCGGCTCGACGCGCGGCGGGCGGTGTGGGGGCGGGCGCTCTCGAACGCGGGGAACGTCCACGCCTGGCTCCGGCGGACGCTGCGGCTCCCGGAAGGCGAGGAGTTGGACCGGGCGCTGGCGTCGGCGGAGGCGCGGGGGCACGGGCTCCTCGTGTGGCCCGAGCTGGTGGGCGAGCGGCCGCCGCTGGAAGCGGGGCCGGGGGCGGAGGTGCGCGGGCTGACGCTGGCGACGACGCCCGTGCAGATCGCGCGGGCGTGGCTGGAGGCGGCGGCGGTGGGGATGGCGGAGGCGCTGGACGCGGTGGAGGCGGCGTTCGGGCCGGCGGACGAGGTGGTGGCCGGGGGCGGCGCGCTGCACGCGT
>DATACF010000090.1:0-1691 GCA_036259235.1 Longimicrobium sp.
GCACCCGCGCCGGCGCCGTCATGGGCGACGGCGGGCGGGCCAGCTCGCGGCGGAGCGCGACGGCCGCGTCGGTCAGCCGGAGCGCATCCGCCTGCCCCAGCGGCGCGCTCCCCTGGAGGAGCGTCTCCACCTCCCGGGCGATCCGCGACGCCTCCGCGAAGCCGAAGGTCCCCACGGAGCCCGCCAGCTTGTGCGCCTCGCGCTCGGCGTGGCGGCGCGTCTCGGCGTCCAGCGTCCCCTGGAGGACCCCGATCGCCGCCCCCTCGACGCTGTCCACCCGCGCCATCACCGCGTCCCTGAAGCGGGCCCAGACGGTGGCCACCGCCGCGGCCACCTCCCCGCGCCCCGACGGGGCGGGGGCCGGGGGGGCCTCCAGCGCGGCCGCCGCCTGGCGGACCAGCTCGTCGCGGTCGAGGGGGTGGAAGAAGAGGCGGGTGATCCCCAGCGCCTGGAGCGCCTCGCGGGTGAGCTCGGCGTCGGCGCCGCGGAAGAGGGTGTAGAAGACGGGAATGCCCTCGAGCTCGCCCCGCGCACGGGCGGCGCGGAGGAGCCCGCGCCCCCCCAGCCCGGGGAGCGCGTCGTCGAGGAGGAGGAGGCCCCACCCGCCGCGGGCCAGCGCCGCCTCGGCCGCCGCGCCGGTGTCCGCCGACTCGACGGTGGCGCCGGGGAGGGCGCGCGCCAGCCACCCGGCCAGCGCGTCCGGGAGCCCCGCGACGAGGACGGACTTCGGCGTCACGCCGGCCACCGGAGGGCCTCCGACACCTGGTGCGCCAGCTCCATGGGGTCGAAGGGCTTGGTGAGGACCGCGTCGACCCCCAGCCCCGCGAAGCGCTCGCGGTCGGCGGCCTGGACCTTGGCGGTGAGGAGGATCACGGGGATCCCCGCCGTGGCGGGGTCGTCGCGGAGGCGGCGGAAGGTGGTGGGCCCGTCCATGTCGGGCATCATCACGTCGAGGAGGATGGCGTCGGGGGTGTGCTCCCGCGCCATCTCGACCCCCTCGGCGCCGGAGCGCGCGGCCAGCACCTCCCACCCGGCCACCATCTCCAGCGAGAGCTGCGCCACCTCGCGGATGTCGTCTTCGTCGTCGACCACCAGGATTCGCCGCGTCATCTTCGCTGGTCTGAAAGTGCCTTCGTCATCGTCGTGTCTCGGCGGAATCGGAGCTTGTACGGCAACGGCAACTGCGAACCGCAACGGCGGATCTGGGCGTGTCCCTCCGCTGCGCTCCGGGCCGGGCTGCGGGCGCCGTAGGAAACGATACTACCGTTTCCAACGGCGCGGAGCCCCTGGCGGACTCCACGCACTCCGCCCCATCGCTTCGAAATCGCCGTCCCCTGCGCATTCCCCCCCCCCGCCAGGGTCTCCGCCCTCCGGGCCCGCATCCCTCACGCAACGGCGCCGAACGGCTGAACTCCGATCGCGCTGCGACCCGCTTTCGTCGCGTTCCGCGGGCTCCGCGGCCCCCCTCCCCCGGCCCCTCCCCCACGAGTGGGGAGGGGAGAACTTCAATCCGATCCGCGATCTACGGGCGTTTCTCCAGCACCGCCGCCGACCTCTCGCGCCGGACCTCAAAGTCCCCCTCTCCCGGAACGGGAGGGTGGCGAGCCTAGCGAGCCGGGTGAGGGCCCGCGCGGAATCCGGAGCGCGCACCACCCCCCGTCCCCCACACCGCCCCAAGCGCACTCATGCAC
>DATACF010000091.1:0-1975 GCA_036259235.1 Longimicrobium sp.
CCCCGATCTCCGACGACGCCTGGGCCACCGGCGGGCGGCGGCGGAGGAGGGCGGCGGCCGCGGCGGCCACCTCGGCCGGGGTGAACTCGTCGAAGAGCGGCTCCAGCACCAGGATCTGCGCGCCGAGGTCCTCCTCGGCCACCGCCCGGCGGAGCTGGTCGCGGAAGGCCCGCAGCTCGTCGGCCTTCGGCGACGTCTCCCCGCTGATCCCGGCCGGCCGCGCCTCCAGCCCCGCCCGCGCCGCCGTCTCGCGGAGGTGCGCCAGCTCGCGCGGGCGCGCCAGGACGAAGCCCGTCGTCTCGCCCCCGTGGCGGAGCTTCAGCGTGCGGTCGTCGGGCGGGACGTCGAAGGAGATCACCGTCCCCCCGTAGTGGCCGCCGCCCTCCCCCGCCGCCTCGCCGACCCCCTCGTCGGAGCCGACGATGAGGACGTCCGCCTCCTCGTCGCCCGCGTCGCCCACCAGGAAGCCGCGAAGGCTGAGCGCCTCGGCCACCTGCGCCGCCCGCTCGTCGGTGCGGCAGACCAGGAGCGGGGGCGCGTCGCCGTCGCGCTCGCCCCCCAGGAGGCGGGCGAGGACGTCCACCTTCTCCCGCTCCGAGACCGCGATGTAGCCCACGACGCCGGTGACCTCCACGGCCTCCGCCTGGTCGGCCAGCGCCGGCTGCGAGGGGTAGCGGATGGCGCGCTTGACGCGGCGGTCCACCAGGTCCTGCACCCCGGGGGTGAGCTCGGCGCTCAGCACCACCCGCTGCGCCTCGCGGGGGACGTTGTCGAAGAGGGCTTCCACCGCCTCCCACCCGCCCAGCGACTCGATCTCCGAGGCGCCGTCGACGACCACCGCCTCCAGCGCGTGGAGCTTGACCCCCGAGGCGCGGACCGCGTCGAGGACCTGCGTGGGCGTCGCCACCAGGACGTCCGCGTCGCCCGCGCGCGTCCCCCACCCGGGGCCCGAGACGGCCACGGTGAGCTCCGCCGCGTGGGCGTAGGGGACGAGCGCCAGCGCCGCGTGCTCGGCCTGCTCGGCGGTGGGGACCAGGACGAGGACGCGGGCGGCGGTCTCTTCCTCCGCCGCGGCGCCCGCTTCCTCACCCTCGCCCTCCCCGTCGCCGCCGCCGCGCGGCTCGATGCGGTCCAGGACGCCGAGCCCGTAGGCCAGCGTCTTCCCCGAGCCGCTGGCGGCGCGCGCCACCAGGTTCCCCTCGCGCCGCAGCACGGGGATGGCGGCCTCCTGCAGGGCCGTCGGGTGCTCGATCCCCTCCTCCTCGAGCGCCATCACCAGCGGCTCGCGGAGCCCCAGGTCGTTGAACGAAGCCATCTGTGTCGCCGTCCCGTCCGGTTGATGCGATGTGTGTTCAGAAGGCGGCCAATGTAGCCTTACGCAAGGAGTTTGCCTAGCACGGTCCGGTCTGCGATGCCTCGGCTCTGTCCCGGGGCGGGCTTTTACGGCAACGGCAACGGCGAACTTCGGCTCTGGGCATGTCCCTCCGCTACGCTCCGGGCCGGGCTGCGGGCCGCGTAGGCAACGAAACTACCGTTGCCAACGCGGCGAAGCCCCTGGCGGACTCCACGGCGCGCCGTCGCCCGACGCTCATCGCGGTCTCCCTTCGCATTCCCCCCGCCAGGGTCTTCGCCCTCCGGGCCCGCATCCCTCATGCAACGGCGCTTCAACGGCGAGCTTCGATCCGGCTCGACGGGCTTTCGTCGCATGCCGCGGCCACGGCGGCCCCCACCCCCGGCCCCTCCCCCGCTTCGCGAGGGAGGGGAGCACTTCATCCCGATCCGCGACCTTCGGAGCTCTCCCCCACACCAAGGCCCGCGTGGCGCACGAATGCAAAAGTCCCTCTCCTGTAGTTCGGGAGAGGGACAGGCGGCGAGCCTAGTTCCCATCCGAAATCGCGATATTCGACCGTTGGATGGTTAGCGAGAGAAGAGCGCAGATCGAAAAACGGGCGGTCCAACGAGCCGTTACAGGTGT
>DATACF010000092.1:0-2879 GCA_036259235.1 Longimicrobium sp.
GCGGCGAGCGAGATGATCTACCCGCTCCTCCCGCTCTTCCTCACGGGGCGGCTGGGGGCGGGGCCGGCGCTCCTGGGGGTCATCGAGGGGGTGGCCGAGAGCGCGTCGAGCTTCCTGAAGCTCCTGAGCGGGTGGATGGCCGACCGGCTGGGGCGGCGGAAGGCGCTGGTGGCGTGGGGATACGGGATCGCCGCCGTGGCGCGGCCGCTGATCGCCATCGTCACCGCGGCCTGGCAGGTGCTCGCCATCCGCCTCGCCGACCGCGTGGGGAAGGGGCTGCGCACCGCCCCGCGGGACGCCATGCTCGCCGAGTCCGTCCCCGAGGCGCGCCGCGGCGCCGCCTTCGGCGTCCACCGCGCGGCCGACCACGCGGGGGCGGTCGTGGGCCCCCTCCTCGCCTCCGGGATCCTCCTCCTCTTCCCCGGCCGCCTCCGCACCGTCTTCGCGCTGGCGCTCGTCCCCGGCCTCGTCACCCTCGCGGTCGTCCTCTGGAAGGTGCGCGACCCCCGGGGCGGCGCGCCCGCGCCGGTCGCCGGGGCGAAGGCCGAGAAGACGCCCCTCCCGCGCCTCTCGGGGCTGGGGCCGACGCTCCCGCGCTACCTGGCCGTCCTGGCGCTCTTCACGCTGGGGAACGCCTCCGACGCCTTCCTCCTGCTGCGCGCGCGGGACCTCGGCGTCGGCGTGGCGCTGATCCCCCTCCTCTGGGGCGTGCTGCACGTGAGCAAGATGGTGTTCAGCGTGGCCGGCGGGCGGCTGAGCGACCGGATCGGGGCGCGCCCGGCCATCGTCGCCGGGTGGCTTGTCTACGCGGGGGTGTACGCCGCCTTCGCGGTGGCGGGGGAGGCGTGGCACGCGTGGGCGCTCTTCGCCGTCTACGGGCTCTTCTTCGGGCTCACGGAGGCGCCGGAGAAGGCGCTGGTGGCGGCGCTGGCCCCGTCCGGGCTGCGGGGGAGCGCGTTCGGGGCGTACCACGCGGCCATCGGGATCGCCGCCCTCCCCGCCTCCCTCCTCTTCGGCGCGCTCTGGCAGGGCTTCGGCGCCGCGACGGCGTTCCTCACCGGCGCGGGGCTGGCGCTCGCCGCGGCGCTCCTCCTCCCCCTCGCCGTTCCCTCCAGACCCTGATCGCCGGCCGTCGCCGCCCGGCCGACCTTCCACGCGGCGCTCGCGCCACCCACGCCGCGGGCGTCGTGCCGGGCGACCAGCACGACGATGCGCTCGGCCGATCGCTACCAGCACGTCAGCACGGAGCAGAAGGCGGGCTTGGGCTCGAACTGGCAGCGGGAGCAGTCCAATTCCTGGGCCATGACCTCCGGCGGCTGGTGAACGGCGGCGAGCACCCCCGAGCCGAGCGCAACGAGCACACCGGTGACCCACAGGACCCGCAAGATCGGCCTGAACATATGGACCTCCTTCGTTGTGCGTGGGTGTTTCCATCACGGCGAAAGGCCACCGTACTCATCGCGACGCAACATTCAGGTTGTGCGCTGCGCCAGTCAAACAAACATTGGTTTGCGCGGCGGCGTCCGAGGAGACCCCGTGGAATTCCGTTCGCCGTCCTCTCTCGCTCACGCCTCGCACGGGCCCCACAACGGTGCGCCCCTCCGCACCAGCGTGGTGCGGGCGCGTCGCCGTCCGTTCCCGCGCGATTGGCATAACCCGCTGTCAGTGTTGGTTTTACGACGCCGTTGAACGCTGGCGCCGCGCTTGCCTTCCTCCCGGCCGCCATCCACCCGCGGCGCAACTCCGCCGCGCGTAGTCCGATCCTTCCCAAGCCCGAAAGCCCACACCCGATGTCCCGACGCCTTGCCGCCGCGAGCCTCCTGGGGCTCGCCGCCGCCGCCGCGTGCGCCGACGCGCCCGCCGGCCCCTCGCTCCGCGCCACGACGCCCTCCGCCGCCCTCTCGGCCGGGGCCGGCGCCGCCTACGCCGGCCCGCAGACCGACTACCAGCCCTCCCTCATCCGCGCCGCCGACGGCACGCTGGTCATGATCGTCGAGCGGCTGGGCGCCGGCCTCTCCGGCGACCTCCTCGTCACCCGCTCGGCCGACGGCGGCGCCACCTGGACGGTGCCCGCGCCCATCGTCGCCACCACGCTCAACGAGCGCCACCCCGCGCTGGTGCAGCACGCCTCGGGGTCGTTCTCGCTCTTCTACATGGTCGACGAAGGGCGCGGGAAGTACCGTATCCACCGCGCGACCTCGCCCGACGGGGCGGCGTGGACCCGCCACGGCGCGCTGGCGCTGGGGTGGAAGACGCCGGGCGAGATCAACCCCGCCGTCGTCCTGGAGCCCGGCGGCGCCCTCACCATGACCTACCACCGCTACCAGGGCCCGGCGTACATCGCCCGCTCCACGGACGGCGGCGTCACCTGGGACACCCGCAAGACCACCGTCAGCGGCGGCGCAAACGCCGCCCTCCCGCGCGTCGCCAGGCGCGCCGGCGACGGGCTCTACGTCGTCACCTACCAGGTCAACCCCGGCGACGGCAACCTCGACATCTACGCGAAGGCCTCGGCCGACCCGTACGACTGGAGCGCCCCCGCCGCCCCCCTGGCCGTGGGCGACAACTCGCACGACGCGCAGCCGATCGTCCTCCCCGACGGGCGCTTCTACGCCGTGCACGCGGCGGCGGTGGGCGCGGGCGACTTCAACCTCTACGCCCGCACCAGCGCCGACGGCCTGGCCTGGAGCGCGCCCGAGCCGCTCACCGCCGACGCCACCCTGGCCGACGTCGAGCCGCACCCCATCCCCGGCGCCGCGCCCGGCACCGTCGTCCTCGCCTGGGGCCGCGAGACCGCCGCGGGCGACTACGACATCTGGGTCGACCCCGCCGTCACCGTGCCGTAAGCGCGTCGTCGGAACAACGAAGACGCCCCCGGC
>DATACF010000093.1:0-3530 GCA_036259235.1 Longimicrobium sp.
GGCCTCGTCCGCCGCCTGGTCGCCGCCGCCGCACGCCGCGGCCGCGAGCGCCGTCATCAGCACACCCGCTCGGAAGATCCGGTTCATGGGGAAGATCGGAAGTGGGGTTGGGATCGGGGATGGGGACTCGACGGCGCTACAGCCGCGCGACGACGCCTTCGACCAGCCGCGTCAGGTTGGGCTCGGCGCCGCGCGCGGTGGCGATGATCCGGGTGATGTCGGCCACCTCGAGCGCGTCGGGGAAGCAGGCGTCGGTGATGATCGAGATCCCCAGCACGCGCATCCCCCCGTGGCGCGCCACGATCACCTCGGGGACGGTGGACATCCCCACCACGTCGGCGCCCAGGGTGCGCAGCATCCGGTACTCGGCGCGCGTCTCCAGGTTGGGGCCGGGGACGGCGACGTAGACGCCGGTGCGGAGCGGGATCTTCCCCGCCAGCGCCACCTCGCGGGCCAGGTCCTGGAGCGCGGGGTCGTACGGGGCCGACATGTCGGGGAAGCGGGGGCCCAGCGCGTCGTCGTTGGGGCCCACCAGCGGGCTGTCGCCCAGGAGGTTGATGTGGTCGGCCAGGAGGACCAGGTCGCCGGGCGCCCAGAGGGGGTTCATCCCCCCGCAGGCGTTGGAGACCACCAGCGTCCCGGCCCCCAGCGCCCGCATCACCCGCACGGGGAAGGTGACCTGCTGGAGGGTGTACCCCTCGTAGCGGTGGAAGCGCCCCTGCATGGCCACCACCGGCTTCCCCCCCAGCCGCCCGAAGAGGAGGCGCCCCGTGTGCGACTCCACCGTCGAGAGGGGGAAGTGGGGGATCTCCTCGTACGGGACGGCCGTCTCGACCTCGATCCGGTCGGCCAGGGCGCCCAGGCCGGTGCCGAGGATGACGGCGACCTCCGGCTGGAGCGCGCTCCGGCCGCGGAGCGCCTCCACGGCCTCGGCGATCCGCCCGGACAGCGTCTGCGTCTGGGCCTCCGTCACGGTCCGTCCTCCTCGGCTTCGATGCGGTCGGCCTCGGCGTCGAGGCGGGCGAGGGCGGCGGTGCGCTCCTCCTCCTGCTCGATCTCGGTGAGCTGGCGCTCGACGAGCGCGCGGAAGAGGCGCAGGAAACGGACGCGCTGCGCCTGGATCCGCCGGAGCGCCTCCAGCGCCAGCGTCACCTGGCGCTTGGCGTCGGCGATGATCCGCTCGCCCTCGGCGCGGGCCTCGCGGAGCGCCAGGTCGGCCTCGCGCTGGGCCTGCTCGCGCATCCCCTCGCGGAGCTGCTGCGCCGAGACGAGCGCCTCGTTCATGGCGCGCTCGCGGTCGCGGTACTCGGCGATGGCGTCGGCCATGGTGCCGGTGCGGCCCTGGAGGTCCTTGTTCTCCAGGACCAGCGTGTCCATCCGCGAGGCCACTTCGTCGAGGAAGTTGTCGACGGCCTCGGGGTCGTAGCCGCGCATCACCTTCCGGAAGTCGCCCTTCTTCTTCCGTACGTCGAGCGGCGTCAGGTCGATCATCCCCGCTCCCCGAAAAGGACCGATCCCACGCGGACGAGGGTGGCGCCCTCTTCCACGGCGATCTCGAAGTCGTTGCTCATGCCCATGGACAGGTGCTCGGCCCGGAACGCGGGGAGCTGGCGCGCGGCCGCTTCCCACGTCCGGCGGGTGGTGGCGAAGGCGCGCCGGATGGTCGCTTCGTCGTCGGTGAACGGCGCCATCGTCATCATCCCTTGCAATTCCAGGCCCGGCAGCGCCGTCATCCGCCCGATGGCGTCGACCGCCTCGTCCGGCGCGAAGCCGCCCTTGGTCCCTTCGCCCGAGGCGTTGACCTGCACCAGCGCGCGCACCGTCGCCCCCGCCTTCGCCGCGGCGTCGGAGAGCGCCTCGGCCAGCCGCTCGGAGTCGAGCGAGTGGAGGAGGTCGAAGAGGGGGAGGGCCTTCGCCGCCTTGTTGCGCTGGAGGTGGCCGATCAGGTGCCAGCGGACGGCGCCGCGGCCGACATCGCGCACCTTGTCCTCCAGCTCCTGCACGCGGTTCTCGCCCACGTCGGCCACACCGGCGGCGAGGGCCGCCCGGACGACGTCGGCCGGGTGCGTCTTGGTGACGGCCACCAGCGTGACGGGGCGCGCGTGCCCGCCCCGCTCGCGCGCCCGCTCGATCCGCTCCCGCACCTCCGCCACCCGCCCCGCCAGCACATCGGTTTCCATGGGGACGGATTGTAAGCGCGGCGCGGGGAGCGAGCAAGGCGAGGCGGCGGTGCGCGCGGGACCGGCGCGGCGGATTCGCCTCCGGCGCGGCCGCGGCGATGGGCGGGCGCTCCCCTCGCGTCTGCCGGAAATATCCGCTTGCGCCGTCCGCGTTCCGAAGACAAGGTTGGAGAGCGCTCGACACGATCTCGCGAACAGCGTTTCCCGAGGATCTACAAAGTCGTCCTCCAGCGTTCCGAGGAAGGATACAGCGTACACTGCCCGGCCTCCCCGGATGCTGGCCGCAGGGTGCTTCGGAAGAAGAGGCGCTGGAGAACATCCGCAGCGCGATCGAGGAGTACCTCGCGGCCCGCGACCGTACGCCCGAACGCTGACGTCCGGGAGATCGAGGTCGCCGCCGTCTGATCCGGGCTCGTTCATCCTCCCCGTTGTCCCCACCCGTCATCTTCATTCGAGGAAAACCACAGATGCAACCGACGAACGTGCTGGTCCGCGTGCAGGCGAAGGGCGGGAAGTTCCTGGGGCCGGACATCGGCTATTCGCGGGTGACGATCCGCGACGTGGCGTCCGGGGCGGTGCTGGCGCAGGGGGTGGCGGCGGGGGGCTCCGGGGCGCTGGCGACGAAGTTCGCGGCCGGGGCGAGCCGCGAGGTCATCGTGACGCCGCAGACGAGCGGCGCGGCGACCGTGCAGTGGCTCTCGGCGCCGGCGGGGACGGCGGGGCTCACCGCCGCGCTCCAGCTCGACGCGCCGACGCTGGTGGAGATCTCGGCCACGGGGCTGGCGGGCGGGCTCCCGAGCGGGCCCTCGGTGAGCCAGCGGATGTGGATCACGCCGGGCGCCGACCTCACCGAGGAGCCCGGCGTGGTGCTGGTGATCCCGGGTCTCGCCGTGCAGATCCTCTCGCCCAGCGTGAGCAAGCCCGCGGCCGCCCCGCTGCAGGTCACCGCGTGGGTGACGATGATGTGCGGGTGCAAGATCGACCCGTCGCTCCCCTGGCACCCCGCCCAGTTCGCCGTCACCGCCCGCGTTCGCCAGCTCGACGGCGACTTCGTCATCGAGGTGCCGCTCGACTACGTGAAGACGAGCACGTTCGTCACCCCGGCCCCCCTCACCCTCGCGGGCGCCGGGAACTACGAGCTGATCGTCGGCGCCGTGCAGGCCGCGGAGGGCAACGTCGGGAGCGCGTCGGTGTTCTTCTCGGTGGCGAGCTGACCCCGCCCCGCGGCGGACGGACGGGATGACGGCGCTCCGGCACCTCCTCTCCATCCTCCTCCTCCCCACGACGGTCGCCGTCGTGGTGCCGTACCTCCTCGCCACCTCCCCCCGCTCCGGCGCGGCCGCGTGGGCC
>DATACF010000094.1:0-2427 GCA_036259235.1 Longimicrobium sp.
GGCCGCCGGACGGAGCCGGCGGTCGGCGCTCGCCGCAACCCGCGCGCCACGCCGGGGCGGCGGGGTGGACGCTACTCGCCGCGCACGTGGCGGAGGGTGATGTCGCGGAAGGCCATGTTCGGCTGGCCGCGCACCGTCTCCGTGATCCCCAGCTCGAAGGGGCGGTCGAACGGGTACCCCATCGGCCGCTTGTCCGGGTACCGGTCCACCGCGCCGCAGAAGCTCACCGACCCGCAGCACCCCTCCGGGCCCACCCGGTCGAGGTCCCAGTCGGTGAGCACCACCAGGAGCCGGAAGCCCATCCCCCCCTCCGTCCCGCGGGGGAGGAGGAGGTTGTACGGCCACCCGCACGTGCAGTAGTTGCGCGCCTCGTCGGCCAGCGGGTCGACGGTGCCGTCCGAGAGGAGCGGCTGCAGCGGCTTCTCGTTCCCGAAGCGGGAGGCCTGGGCGATCGTCCCCGCGTGCTCCGTCATCTCCTCGTCGGTCAGCACCCCCGCCAGCGCCTCCCCGAACGCCTCCTCGTTCTCGAACACCCGGTCCTTCAGCGGAGCCAGCTTCTCCAGCACCTCCGCCGGCACGCCCCGGCCCTCCAGCGTCTCCAGCACCGCGTCGGTCACCGCGTAGCGCCACCCCTTCAGGAGCTCCGGCTCCATCCGGGCCGGCTTGCGGATCACCGACGACTCGCTCCCGCGCCGGGCGATCACCGCGCGCTCCAGCGGCTTCAGCTCGTGGAGGAACTTGTCGAGCTCGATCCACCACCGCCGGTCGTCCACCTTCTCCACCGGGACCAGGAAGAGGCGCACGGTGACCGTGTAGTGCCGGTCGAGCTGGTTCGTGACGCGCACGAAGTAGGCGAACTCGTCGTGCACCAGGTGCTCCACGGAGACCTTCGTCACCCGGTCCGACAGCACCAGCTCCCGCCGCGCCATCCGGGTCAGGAGCGTGTCGGTCGTGTGCTCGCCGGCCGAGAAGTCCTCGTCCCACCGGTCGCCGCCGAAGGTCCGCCCGGCCCACCCCTGGAGGTCGCCCCGGGCCTCTTCCGGGAGCGCGTCGAGGCGCGCCAGGATCAGGTCGCGCGAGCTCGCGCGCCCCTCCGCGTCCAGGTCCTTGCGGACGCTCGCGTACGGGCGGTCGGAGAAGTCGTTCGGCGGCTGCCGCTCCTGCCAGGCGTGGAAGAGGTCGTCGACGTGCCGGTGCCACCGATAGAAGAACGGGTCGCGGATCGTGGTGGCCGGGTCGTACATCACACCGGGCGGGTTGTCGGCGCCGACGGGGCGCGACGGATCGTTGATCCGGCCCGCGAGGATGTGCCCCATCCCGTGGTGGTTCCCGTAGAAGGTGTGCGCCCGGGGGACGCCGGCGATGGGGGGAGAGACCGTGGTGACGTTCGGCTCGAGCGTCGCCCCCAGCCGGTCGATGTTCACCGGCACCGGCGGAGAGGCGCCGGCGAAGACCCCCGTCTGGATGGCGTCGCGGAAGCGCTCCCGCCGGGTCTCCTGGTCGGCCAGGGTGTAGGGGCCCGCCGGGTCGGTGATGTCGCGGAGCGGCAGGTCCTCCCGCCGCACGCTGAACCCGCTCTCCTCCAGCAGGCTCCCGGGGTCGTACCCTTCCGCGATCCGCTCCCGGTAGTCGGCGAAGGCGGCCACGGGGGGCTTCCCCACGGCCAGGCGCTCCACGTCGTAGCGCGCCAGCATCTGCTGGTGCATGTAGAAGAAGAGCTCGCCGTGCCGGTCCTTCGACTTCCGCCCCCCTTTCCCGTCGGGGATGCCGCGGATCGGGTAGACCACGTGCCAGTGCTCGTGGTGCTCGTTGGCGAACGGGTCCTCGCGGTACCACTCCAGCCCGTCGCGCGCGGGAAGGACGCCGGCCGGTCGCTGCGCCGCCGCCCCGCCGAGCGCGTCGAAAGCGACGGCCACCCGGGCCGCGCCCGAGGGGGCCACCTTCTCCGGCTCCCGGAGCGCGAGCGGCGGGATGGCTTCGGTCAGCACCCGCCCCTTGGGGTGGTGGGTGATGAAGACCTGCATGGCGTAGTAGACCAGCGCCGGGTTCTGCCGGCCGACGTCCGAGGTGAGCCGGCGGCGGAACTCGGTGGCCGCGGCGTCGAGCCCCGCCGTCCCCGGCGCCGAATCGGCCACCCGCATCAGCTCCTCCGCGGTGCGGAGCGCCTCCTCCACCTGGTCGGGGTCGAAGGCCGAGAACACGCGCGCCGTGCGCCGCCGCGCGAAGATGTCGAAGGTGTGCACCGCGGCCTCGAAGGTGGCCTTGAGGCGCGGGGTCGGCCGGGAGAACAGGTCCCAGACGTCGTTCTGGATTCTCTGGATCTCGGACATGGGTGCGGAGACCTCGGGTCGGAGGGAGGGAAGGGGACCGGCACGCCGCGCGGGGGCGGCTCCATGAACGCCTGCCGAATCAAAGGGGACGGCCCCC
>DATACF010000095.1:0-2223 GCA_036259235.1 Longimicrobium sp.
CACCAGGAGCGCGTAGAGGGTGTTTCGGGCCAGGGTCGTCGCGTTCTTCATCGTCCTCGTCTCCTGACGGTCGATGGAAAGGCTCGGCCGGGCGCGCGCCTTTCGCGAAAGCGCGGCGCCCGGCGTGGAGACGGGCCCGGACCGGTGCGCCCGGCCGGGCCCGTCCGTCGTCTCGCCCCTACTCGCCGCCGAGGGCGCAGGCGCACCCGCCGCCCTCGATGCAGGTGCCGCTGAACGCCCCGATGGCGCGGCAGATCCGGTCGCACCAGGTGGGGTCGCACTTCGGCCCCGCCGCCGGCTCCCGGGGCGAGGCCACCGCCTGCGAGGCCCCGAAGGCCAGCGCCGCCGCCACGGCCGGCGCGTAGAGCAGGGTCGCGAAACGCCGCATGGGTCTGGGCATCGCCAGTCCTCCTCCGGTTGAAGGTGCGGGGGGAGGCCGCCTTCAAGATGCGTTCCACTTCCCGCCATTGTCCGTGCACTGCAAACGCTTTCGCCGCAACGGGATCGGCGGGGTGGACGGAAGTCTCCGCTTGCGGTCCGGCCGTCTCCGCGCCATCCTCCGCCGCTCGGGTATCCGACCACCGCACGCCGAGGAGGCACAGTTGAGCGACGACGGGACGACGACCACCCCATCGGGGCTGCAGTACCGCGACGACGCCGTGGGCGAGGGGCGCGAGGCGAAGGCGGGCAACCGCGTGAGCGTGCACTACACGGGGACGCTGACCGACGGGCGGAAGTTCGACAGCAGCCGCGACCGGGGGAAGCCGTTCGAGTTCGACCTGGGCGCCGGGAGCGTCATCCGCGGGTGGGACGAGGGGGTCGCGGGGATGAAGGTGGGCGGCCGCCGCCACCTGGTGATCCCCCCCGAGCTGGGGTACGGCGCCCGCGCCGTCGGCGGCGTCATCCCCGCCAACGCCACGCTCGTCTTCGACGTCGAGCTCCTCGACGTCCGCTAGGCGCCGCCGGGACGGAGAACGGCCGAAGCCGCGCGTCCCCACATCCGGGGCGCGCGGCTTCTTCGTATCCTCCGACGTCCGGGGGCGGCGGCGCGACCTTGTTGCGCGGGGCGGAAACGTTTTCATGGCCGCTCTGGACGCCCGCGGAGCTCCGTGGCGGCGGAAGCCGCGCCGCGCCTGGGAAAGGCGGGGAAACGGACTCGGGTAGCAGTTCCGGCCCAAAGCGTGCAGTGCCACGCCGTATCCAGCAAAAACGTCCTATCTGGTGCCGCGGCAGGGATTTCGGCTTGACAATCCGCCGCGCCCGGTCTAAATCGAACCGCGGACGGGGCCCCCTCGCCGGGGGCCTGGAACGGCGGCGCGCGCGCCGCCGGATTATTTCCCGCCGCTGTCGAGGCGGGCTTGTTTCTTCCACACGGCTTTGAGGATCGTTGAGATGAGTCAGGCGGCGATTTTCGTGGACGGCGGTTACTTCGACCGCGTCTCGCGCGACTGCGGCTCCCCGCGGATCGACTTCGGCAAGCTCGCCACCGAGCTGGCCAAGCCCAACGAGCTCCTGCGCACCTACTACTATCACTGCCTCCCCTACATGAGCCCCGTGCCCACCCCCGAGGAGGAGGAGCGGTACGCGGGGAAGCAGCGCTTCTTCAGCGCGCTCAACCGGCTCAACCGCTTCGAGGTGCGCGAGGGGAAGCTGGAGTACCGGGGGACCGACCGGGAGAGCAACCGGCCGATCTTCGAGCAGAAGCGGGTCGACATCTACCTGGGGGTCGACCTGGTGATGCTGGCGGTGAAGCAGCGGATCGCGCGGGCCATCCTGATCACCGGCGACAGCGACTTCCTCCCGGCGATCCGCGCGGCCAAGAACGAGGGGGTGCTCATCCACCTCTTCCACGGCACCGGCCCCCAGCAGCCGCACCGCGACCTGTGGGAGGAGGCCGACGACCGGACGGTGATCACGCCCGAGCTCCTGCAGAAGTTCCTCCTCTCGGAGCGCCCGCAGGTCAACGACGACAACTACGGGAACCTGATCACCTCCCCGGACCCGCGCGAGAGCCGCGTCGGGACGCGGATGCCCCCGCGCGCCGCCCGCTGGTCGCCGCTCCCCGAAGGCCTCCCCGCCGACGAGTGAGCCGCCCCGCGCGCCGCTGAACTAGACGAAGCCCGCCGAGCCACGTGCCCGGCGGGCTTCGTCGTTCCGTCAAGAAAAAGATCAGTCCCTCACAGGGGGCACAGGGGACTCAGAGGAGATTTCCCCTGTGTCCCC
>DATACF010000096.1:0-4887 GCA_036259235.1 Longimicrobium sp.
CGCCCGGCGACCTGGCGGTGCAGTGGAGCCGGACGCGGCGGGTGCGGGTGGGGGCGTGCGACCTCCGCTACCGCGAGGCGGGCGCCGGGCCGACGCTGGTCCTGGTGCACGGGCTGGGGCTCTCGGCCGACTTCTGGTGGCGGAACGGGCCGGCGCTGGCGGCGGCGGGGTTCCGGGTGCTGGCGCCGGACCTCCCGGGGTTCGGGCGGACGGACGGGCCCGTGGGCCTCGGCGTCTGCCAGCAGGCGGAGTCGCTGGCGGCGTGGGCCGACGCGCTGGCGCTGGGGCCGGCGGCGTACGTGGGGCACTCGGTCTCCTGCCAGGTGAACCTGGAGATGGCGGCGGCGCGGCCGGAGCTGGTGACGGCGCTGGTGCTGGCGGCGCCGACGGGGGACCCGCGGGGCTTCCGGCACGCGCGGCAGGCGTGGGGGTTCTTCAACGACGTCTACCGCGAGCCGCTGGCGCTCTTTCCCTGGGTGGTGACGCCGTACCTGTACGCGGGGTTCGTGCGGTGGCTGCGGACGTGGTGGCTGGCGGGGTCGCACGACGCCATGGCGGCGGCGGAGAAGGTGTGCGTCCCCGGGCTGATCGTCCTGGGGCGCCGCGACCCCGTGGTGCACCGCTCCTTCGCCGACGCGCTGGCGCGGACGCTCCCGCGGGGGCGGGTGGTGGTGCTGGCGCGGGCGGCGCACGCGGTGGTCTTCGACGCGGCGGAGGACTTCAACCGCGAGGTGGCGGCGTTCCTCCGCGAGGTGCTGCCGGAGGCGGGCGCGGGGGAGGAGGCGACGCCCGCGGCGTCGCCGGCGGGGGGTGAAGCGGCGGCGGGTGAAGCGGAGGTCCGGCCGGGCGGCTGAGCGGCGTCGGGGCCGGCGCGGAGGGGAGGGTCCGCGCCGGGCGGCTGAAGCCGCGGCACCGCGGCAACGAAGGCGCGAAGTCCGCCTTCGCGGACTCCTCGTTGCGGGCTCCTCCGTGTAACGAATCGCAGCGCGTCGAGCCGGGATCGGGGCGGCGGCGCGGGTCGTGCGGCGATGTTCGCGTGCACGCGGTCCCACCTGATCCGCCACCCTCCCGCCGGAGGCCGAACATGGCCGTCCTCGACGCGCAAGCCGCTCCCGCTCCGCCCGCCTCTTCATGGCCGCCGCTGGCGATCTCGCAGTGGCAGGACACGCGCGACACGCTGCACCTGTGGACGCAGGTGGTGGGGAAGGTGCGGCTGGCGCTGTCGCCGCCGGTCAACCACTGGTGGCACGTGCCGCTGTACGTGACGGCGCGGGGGCTCACCACCTCGCCGATGCCGTACGGGCGGCGGGCGTTCCAGATGGACTTCGACTTCCTCGACCACGCGCTCCGCATCGCCACCTGCGACGGCGACGTGCGACAGGTGGCGCTGGCGCCGCGGAGCGTGGCCGACTTCCACGCCGAGGTGATGGCGCGGCTCAAGGAGATGGGGCTCGACGTGGAGATCTGGACGACGCCGGTGGAGCTTCCCGACCCGGTGCCGTTCGAGGACGACCACGCGCACGCGGCCTACGACGCGGGCGCGGCGCACCGCTTCTGGCGGGCGCTGCTGGACGCGGAGCGGGTGATGGCGGCGTTCCGCTCGGGCTTCGTCGGCAAGTGCAGCCCGGTGCACTTCTTCTGGGGGAGCTTCGACCTGGCGGTGACGCGCTTCTCGGGGCGCCTGGCCCCGCCGCACCCGGGGGCGCCGAACGTGGCCGACGTGGTGACGCGCGAGGCGTACTCGCACGAGGTGAGCAGCGCGGGGTTCTGGCCGGGGTCGGGGGAGACGGACGCGATCTTCTACTCGTACGCCTACCCCGAGCCGCCGGGGTTCAAGGAGACGCCCGTCCGGCCGGAGGCGGCGTTCTATTCGAAGGACTGGGGCGAGTTCCTCCTCCCCTACGACGCCGTCCGCCGCGCGGAGCACCCCGAGGCGGCGCTCCTCGACTTCTTCCAGAGCACCTACGAGGCGGCGGCGGAGCGGGCGGGGTGGGACCGGGCGGCGCTGGAGCGGGCGGGGGCGGGGGGATGACGGCGCGGGAACGGATCCCGGCGGCGGGCGCGGTCATCCGGCCGGGCGGCTGAAGCCGCGGCAACGACGGCGCGAAGTCCGCCTTCGCGCGCCTTCGCGGACTCGGGGCCGCCTTTGGGGCGCGCCGCGGGGTCCGGGCGAGGGCGGACTTCGTTTTTGTCGCGCGAGGGTCAGGGCTCGCGCGTGTAGCTTTCGCCGAGCTCCTGGCGGAGGAGGAGGGCGGTGGCGGCGGCGGCGAGGGCGTGACGCTCATTCGGCGTGAGGGCGGGGTCGAGCCAGACGCCGCCGGCGTTGATGACCTCGACGGCGGCGACGGCGCGGCCCTGGCGGCGGAGGTAGTAGCCGGTGGCCTCGCAGCAGCCGCCCGCGGTGGTCCCCTCTACGTCGAAGCGGCCGCCGTCGTCCTTCGCCTCCAGCGCGCCGCCGAGCGTGCGCCCGTTGCGGGCGGCGAGGGTGAGCGTCCACCCGCCGGTGTCGGCGTCGGGGGGGAGGATGTCGCACTCGAGGGCGGCGCGCGAGACGCCGCTCATCTCGATGCCGGCGGGGAGCGAGGTGGCGCGGGCGACGGCCTCGGTGTAGCAGCCGACGCGCGCCACCTCGGCGCTGTCGGCCATGAGGCGGAACGAGTACCCCTGCCGGTGCTCGCCGGTGGACGAGACGATCCCGTGCGTCTCGTCGACGTCGGTGGAGCCGCGCCGCACGCGGTCGGTGGCGTACGCGCCGAAGCGGATGCGCTGCCCCAGCTGGAAGCCCTGCCGCCCGCCGACGGAGAGCTTCGGCGCGGAAGAGAGCTCGGCGGGCACGGGGATGGAGGCCAGCGCGCACCCGGAGAGCGCGAGAAGGAAGAGGAGAGCGAAGGGCTTCATGGAAACGCCAAAGAATTTGCGTGAGGGATGCGGGCCCGAAGGGCGGAGACCCTGGCGGAGGGACATGCGGAGGAGCACGCGATCGGAGGAGATGCGGCCGGGTGCATGGAGTCCGCCAGGGGCTCCGCGCCGTCGCAAACGGTAGTATCGTTTGCTACGGCGCCCGCAGCCCGGCCCGGAGCGCAGCGGAGGGACACGCCCAGATCCGCCGTTGCAGTTCGCCGTTGCAGTTCGCCGTTGCAGTTCGCCGTTGCAGTTCGCCGAACCCGCCGACGCTACGCCCCCCCGTCCAGCCGCTCGGCGATGGCCCAGGCGAGGAGGGGGAGCATGATCTCGTGGTGGCCGGTGAGGTGGAACCCCCGCCCGCCCCCGGAGCGCGTCGGCCGCTCGACGACGTTCATCCGCGGCCGGTAGTGGCGGAGCATGTCGAAGTCGCACGCCGTGAACCCCCGCGGCCGCCCCTCGTTCAGGTTCCGCGCGACGGTGAGCGCCTTGAGGAAGACCTCGGGCATCACCACCGCCGACCCCAGGTTGATCACGACCCCGCCCTCGTCCAGCCCGACCAGCGAAGCCGACAGCCGACGGAAGTCCCGGTGCCCCGTGTCGCCGATGGCCGCCCCGTTCGCCGCCGGGTGCTGGTGGATGATCTCGGCCCCCAGCGCCGGGTGGAGCGTGTACGGCACACCGAGACGGAAGGACTGCAGCAGGAGCGACAGCTCGGGAAACGCGAGGTCGTCGCGCTCGGCCAGGTCCCACGCCAGCGACTCGCCCATCCCCCACCCCTCGCGCATCCCCCGCTCGAACGCGCGGTTCATGTCGCGCCCCGTCTCCTCGGCCATCCCGAACGACCCGTCGGCGAGCCCGGCCTCCACGTCCTCGCTGGTGCCCCCCCACCGCGCCATCTCGTAGTCGTGGATCCCCGCCGAGCCGTTGGAGGCCAGGTGCGTGGCCGCCCCCCGCCGCATCAGGTCGACCAGCAAAGGCGCCAGCCCCGTCTTCACCACGTGCCCCCCCAGCATCCAGAGCACCGTCCGCCGCCGGTCGGCCGCACGCACCACCGCGTCGGCCACCTGGAGGAAGGCCTCGGCCTGGAGGACGCGCGGGAGCGAGCCCAGGAAGCGCCCGAACGTCCGCTCCCCCTCCCCGGAAGGGGGTGGCGACGCGAAGTGCTCGGCGAGGACCTTGTTCGGCCGCCCCGCCACGGGGACGGTGCGCACACGCGAAAGGTCCGCCTCGGGGACATTCCCCGAAGCGGACCCGGAGGGACGCTCGTCGCGGTCGGTCACGTGTCGTCGCCGGAAGAGAAGCGTGTCAGGTGCCGGGGCGGTACTCGCGCAGGTGCATCGTCAGGAACCCGACGCGGGGGATGCGGCTGCGGATGAGGACCGGGATGCGGCGCGCGTCGTCGCTGAAGAAGATCTCGGCCTGCCCCCCCTCGCCGAAGAGCCCGTCGGTGCGGATGACCGGCTGCACCACCACCGTCCGGAAGCGCCCGGCGGGGACCTCGACGGTCTCCTTGCGCACCACCCGGAGGACGACGGGGTTGCCGTCGGCCTTGAAGTAGCGGTTGAGCGAGTACGAGTCGCCCACCTCCATGGGGAGGGTGCGGGCGAAGTACATGAAGCTCAGGTCGTCGAGCGGCTCGGCCGTGGGGATCGACCCCGTCTCCCCGTTCTCGCGGCGGAAGGTGCGCTGCTCGGGGAAGAAGTCGTAGGTGCGGTTGCGGCGGTACCGCACCTCCTTGATGTCCTGCTTGAAGCGCCGCGAGAAGAGCCCGTCGGCGTCGATCCACGAGTCGTACTTGTCGTCGACGCGCGCCAGGGGAATGCCGCCGGAGATCCGCATCCGCGTGTGGAAGGTGCGGTGCCCGTGCACCGTCTCCATCCCCACCACCTCGACGGAGCCGCTCCCCACCGCGACGTTGCGGAGGCGCACCTGGTAGCTGGCGCGCTCGCCCGCCGAGAACGGGAGCGGCGCGGGAGCGGGGGC
>DATACF010000097.1:0-6526 GCA_036259235.1 Longimicrobium sp.
CCCGCGCGGAGCCGCCCCCGCGCACGCGCCGCGCCCCCGCGGCCGGGTACGCGGCGGCCGTGGCCGCCCCCCTCGCCGCCCTCGTCCTGTCGTGGGCGCTGGAGGGGCTCCTCGACCCCAACTACTTCTCGCTCTTCCTCGGCGCCGTGATGGTGGCGTCGTGGCTGGACGGCCTCCGCCCCGGGCTGCTGGCGACGGCGCTCTCGGCGGCGCTGGTGCAGGGGGTGCTGACGCCGCCGCGGGGCGCGCTCCTCCCCCGCACCCCGGCCGAAGCCGCGAAGCTGGCCACCTTCGTGGCCGTGGCCGCCCTGGTGGCGGCGCTCAACGAGCGGCGCCTCGCCGCGCGTGCGGCCGCCGAGGCGCACGCGGCCGAGGCCGAGCGGCTGGCGCGGCAGCTCCAGGAGAACGCGGTGGAGCTGGAGCAGCAGACCGAGGAGGCGCAGGGGCTCAACGAGGAGCTGGAAGAGCAGATCGAGGCCTCGGAGCGCCTCCGCCACCAGCTGGAGGCCGCCAACGCCCGCCTCCGCGCGGCGGGGGCCGAGGCCGAGGGCGCCCGCGAGCGGCTGGAGCGGATGCTCGACACCATGGCCGAGGGGGTCGTCCTCCTCGACGGGGGCGGGCGGGTGACCTTCGCCAACGCGGCCGCCGGGCGGATCCTGGGCGCGGCGCCGGCGGCGCTGGTGGGGAGAGCGCACGACGACCCCGCCTTCCGCCCGCTGGGCCCGGAGGGCGCCCCGCTCTCCCCGGAGGCGAGCCCGATGCGCCGGGCGCTGGCGGGCGAGACGGTGCACGCGGCGGAGCTGGCGTTCGCGCGCGGGGGCGCGACGGCGTACCTGCGGGTGAGCGCGGCGCCGCTGAAGGGGCCGGCGGGGGCGGACGGCGGGGTGGTGGCCACTTTCGACGACATCACCGACGCGCGCGAGGCGGCCGAGGCGCTGCGGGAGAGCGAGGCGCGCTTCCGCGCCCTGGCCGACTCGGCGCCGGTGCTGATCTGGCGGGCCGACCCGACGACGGCGCGCGTCTTCTTCAACCGCACCTGGCTGGAGTTCACCGGGCGGGACCTGGAGGAGGAGTCCGGGCGCGGGTGGGCCGAGGGGGTGCACCCCGACGACTACGCGCGCTGCCTGACGGTGTACCTGTCGAGCTTCGAGGCGCGCGCGCCGTTCCGGATGGAGTACCGCCTCCGCCGCCGCGACGGCGAGCACCGCTGGGTCCTCGACACGGGGGTGCCGGTCCACCGCGCGGACGGGAGCTTCGCGGGGTTCGTGGGGTCGTGCATCGACATCACCGAGCGGCGCGAGGCCGAGGAGCAGCAGCGCTTCCTGGCCGAGGCGGGGACGGTGCTGGCCTCCTCCCTCGACTACGGCGAGACGCTGGCGCGGGTGTGCCGGCTGGCGGTGCCGGTGCTGGCCGACTTCTGCGTGATCGACCTCCTGGAGGCGGACGGGTCGCTCCGGCGGGTGGAGGCGGCGCACGTGGACCCGGGGGCGGGGCCGCTCCTGGAGGCGCTCCTCGCCTTCGCCCCACACCCGGACTCGGCGCACCCGGCGGCCGAGGCGGTGCGCACCGGGGAGATGCGGGTGGCCAACGACGTGACCCCCGAGGGGCTGGCGGCGGCGGTGGAGCCGGAGGCGCACCAGGCGCTCCTCCGCCGGCTGGGGGTGCGGGCGTACATGGCGGCGCCGCTGATCGCGCGGGGGCGGGTGCTGGGGGCGATCCTCCTCTGCATCACCGACTCGGGGCGGCGCTACGACGCGGCCGAGCGGGCGCGGGCCGAGGAGCTGGCGCGGCGGGCGGCGTTCGCCATCGACAACGCGCGCCTCTACGAGGAGGCGGTGGGGGCCAACCGCGCCAAGGCCGACTTCCTGGCGGTGATGAGCCACGAGCTGCGCACGCCGCTGAACGCGGTGATCGGCTACACCGACCTCTTCCTGGCGGGGATCCCCGCGCCCCTCCCGGACCCGATGCGCCCGCAGATGCTCCGGGTGCAGCGGGCGGCGCACCACCTCCTGTCGCTGATCGACGAGGTGCTGACCTTCGCGCGGCTGGAGGCGGGGCACGAGGAGGCGCGCCCCGCCCCGGTGGCGGCCTCGGCGCTGGCGCAGGAGGCGGCGGCGCTGGTGGAGCCGATGGCGCTGGAGCGGGGGATCGGCTTCGGGGTGCGGGGCCCGGACCCCGACTTCACGCTGGTGACCGACGCGCGGAAGGTGCGGCAGATCGTGGTGAACCTCCTCTCCAACGCGGTGGAGTTCACCCCCCGCGGCTCCGCGGCGCTCTCGGTGCGGCGCGAGGGCGCCGAGGCCGTCTTCGAGGTGGCCGACACGGGGGTGGGGATCGCGCCGGAGCAGCTGGGCCGCATCTTCGACCCCTTCTGGCAGGCCGACCAGGGCCTCCGCCGCGAGCACGGCGGCTCCGGCCTCGGCCTCAGCGTCTCCCGCCAGCTCGCCCGTCTCCTGGGCGGCGACATCTCCGTCGCCAGCACGCCGGGCGAGGGAAGCGTCTTCACGCTGCGGCTTCCCGTGAGGAACCCCAGTGCGTGAGTGCGTGAGTGCGTGAGTGCGTGAGTGCGTGAGTGCGAAAGTGCGTTCGATAGGACGGCCCCTCCTCGCGAACGCCTGCCCTGTCATTCCGAGCGAGGAACGAGCCGAGGAATCTAGCCGGCCAGCCCGGGAGCCAGTGCCGCGCATCGAATTCGGAAAGCGATTCGGAAATCCGGAAAGAGAAAATCGGTATCGGAAACCCAGTCAGGACAAGCACCCTTCGAGTGATTCGGAAATCAATTTCCGAATACGCACCGCTTTTTCCGAATCCGACCCTCCCGCTCACGCACTCACGCACTCACGCACTCACGCACTCACGCACTCACGCACTGGTTTTCGATAATGCACGATCGCGCCGAAGAGCTGATCCGCCGGCTGGAGCTGCGGCCGCACCCGGAGGGCGGGTGGTACCGCGAGGTGTTCCGCTCCGGGCGGACGGTCGACCCCGGCGACGGGCGGCCGGCGCGGAGCGCGGTCACCGTGATCTATTTCCTGCTGGCGGACGGCGGGTGCAGCCGGTGGCACCGCGTGGCCTCGGACGAGGCGTGGTGCTGGGTGGAGGGCGACGCGCTGGAGCTCTTCCGGCTGCGCGATGTCGAGGCGGAGGTCCTGTGCGAGCGGGTGGGGCCCCCGTCGGACGACGCGGAGCCGGTGCGCGTCGTCGCCGCGGGCGAGTGGCAGGCGGCGCGCACCACGGGCGCGTACACGCTGGTGACCTGCGCGGTGGGCCCGGGCTTCGACTTCGCCGACTTCGAGATGATGGCGGACGTGCCCGCCGAGGCGGTCGTCGCGCGGCGCCGGGGCGGAGAGGTGGCGGCGCTGATCTGAAAAGAAGGTTCTCACGCGGAGCAGCGGAGGCAGCAGAGAACTTCGACGGGGCTCTCTGCTGGCTCTGCTGCTCTGCGTGAGGCCTGCCGCTCAGTCGTCGCGCGCGTCTCCGTCGTCGCGCGGCTCGGGGTCGGACGCCACGTCGTCGCGGAGGTCGCGGAAGAGGCGGAGGGCGGACTTACGCAGGGGGGCCAGAAGGGGGTTGCCGGCGAGCTTCACCAGGCGGGCGACGAGGTCGGCGGAGCGCTCCATGAGGCGCCGGGTGCGGGCGCGGCCGGGGGAGCGGTCGTGGACCCAGAAGAGGATGATCCCCATCTGGTAGGTCCAGAGGAGCTCGGGGAGCTCGGACGCGAGGTCGGCGGGGAGGCGGCGGAGGTCGTCGGAGCCGCGCACCACCTCGTCGAAGGTGGCCACCACCTGCTCGCGCACCGGGCGCGACGCCTCGCTGAAGGGGTTCAGCGGGCTGGCCGGGTCGGCGGCGGTGCGGAAGAAGACGCCCGCGAAGGCGTGGTACGGGTCGATGGTCTCCAGCCGCGCCCGCAGCACCCCCCGCAGCCGGGCGCGGAAGGTCCGCTCGTCGCGCAGAATCGGCGCGGCCGCCTCCACCAGCTCCTCGTGGGTGCGGCCGTAGAAGTGCTGGATGAGGTCTTCCTTGGAGCGGAAGTAGTAGTACGCGTTCCCCACCGCCACCCCGGCGCGGGCGGCGATGGCGCGCATGGTGGTCTCCTCGTACCCCCGCTCGCGGAAGAGCTCGAGCGCCGTCTCCAGGATCAGCGCCCGCGTCTGCTCGCCCTTCGCCGTCTTCGCCGCCGCCTCGGCCATCGTCGCCCCCGAACGCCCCGGCAAGGAAGCGCCGCCCGCGCAGGCCGGCGCGGCGCGTCCTCCGGTCAAGGATGAATCGAGCACGCTCAAATCCAGGGCTGCACCCTCCCCCCGCGTGGAGGGAAAGGCGCCCGCGCTCACCGGACGTTGAGCGGCGCGTCGTAGATGGTCTCGGGAGTGCCGTCGAGCTCGTCGATCACGCGGACGGTGTAGGCGCCCCTCCGCAGCGCGCTGAAGATCCCGATCCACGAGTGCTGGCGAGGGCGCGTGTCGGTGCACGGCTCCTGGGGGCGGGGGAGGAGATGGACGATGAGGATCTCCCCCTCCTTGTCGCCGTCGAGGTCCACCAGGTCGAAGTAGCAGTCGGTGACGGCCAGCCCCTGCACCGACACCGCGCCGCCCCCGAAGTTGGTGGCGGAGATGCCGAACGGCTCCGTGGGCTCCTCGAGGCGGGTGACCTGCCCGGTGAAGCGGTACGACCGCCCGCTCACATCTTTGCAGGCCGAGAGCGCGAAGATCGCCAGCAGGACGGCAAGCTTCTTCATGGGGCGGGGCTCCTGGAAGTGCGTGAGTGCGTGGAGTGCGTGAGTGCGGCAGTACGAGAGTGCGAAAGTGCGGGAGCGGCCGGGCGGCGGCGCGGATGCGCGAGATCGGTGCCGCTTCGGGAGAGGTGGGGCCGGTCCGTTGAATAGGACGTTTTGCCGGCGCGCCGTCAAGCGTCGAGGCCGCGCCCCCCTCGCGGGGAGCGCGGCCTCGCTCACTCAGGACTCAGGACTCAGGACTCAGGACTCAACGCGCGATCCCGATCGACACGCCCAGGTGGAAGACGAGGAGGTCCGTGTCGCTCTGGATGGGGTTGAGCGAGATGGAGCCGTCGGGGTGGTCGATGATCCCGCCCTCGACCAGGTAGCGCGCCTCGCCGCTGCGGCGGTAGGTGAGGCCGGCGTCGATGGAGATGGGGGCCACGCCGCGGCGCACCGGGATGTAGAGGCCGGCGCCGCCGCCGTAGGCGAAGGAGGCGTCGTCGTAGTTGGTCGTCTCGCCGAAGCGCTCGTCGTCGGAGATGCCGGAGAGGGCCGAGGAGGTGAAGATGTACGAGACGCCCACGAAGCCGTGCGCGTACGGCCGCAGCACTCCCACGGGCGCGCCCACCTGCGGGCCCACGCCCAGGAAGGCGATGTTGTTGCTGGTCGTCAGGTCCACCCGGATGCGGTCGCCCACCGTGGGCGAGAGGCGGACCTCCTGGCGCTCGTGGCCGTAGTTGATGAACGACCCGTCGACGCGGAGGCCGAGGAGCCCCTCGGAGTCGATGGCGTGGACGTAATGCATCCCGCCGCCCCACCCCTGGTCTACGAAGTCGCCGAACTCGCCCTGCGGCTGGGCGAAGAAGAGGCTGAGGCCCGCGTGCCCCCCGGTGGGGCGGCGGTATTCGAAGGGATCGTCCTGCGCCTGCGCCGCCGGCGCGGCGGCCAGGAGCAGCGCGGCGGCGAGCAGGGACGTGCGCGTGCGCATGGTGGCCTCCCGGTTCTGCTGCGGGTTCCGTCTTGGAAGATGCGCCCCGGGGGAAGGGGCGGTGTTCACGCACGGAGGGAACGGCAACGGCGGTGCCGGATCGCGCGGAATCGCTATCGGATTGCGATGTTTCGACTTATGCTCGGAGGCGCGTTCCCCGCCCCGCGCCGGGTGACCTCTCCGGTGGACGGTGGATCATCCGTTCCGAACACTTCGCCTTGACCGCGCCGGTAGATTCCCGCCTCGCGCGCGACGGCACGACGACGAACCGGGAGACGAGCGAATGGCGGTCGAGATCAGCGGGACCTACACGGGGGAGCTGAAGATGACGCTCCGGCACGGCCCCTCGGGGACGGAGCTCACGACGGCCGCCCCGCGCGACAACATGGGCGACGGGAGCTCGTTCTCGCCCACCGACCTCCTCGCGGCGTCGCTGGGGTCGTGCATGGTGACCACCATGGCCATCGTGGCCCGGCGCGAGGGGATCCCCTTCGAGGGCGCCGGCTTCGTGCTGGAGAAGCATATGCGCTCCGACCCCCGCCGCGTCGACGCGCTCCCCGTGACGCTGCGGATGCCCGCCGGGCTCACCGGCGTCCAGCGGAAGAAGCTGGAGAACGCCGCCCTCACCTGCCCCGTGCACCGCAGCCTCCTGCCGGAGATCCGGAAGGACGTGGCGTTCGAGTATCCGGAGGGGTGAAGACCGGCGGGGGCGAAGAGTGTTGGTGCGTGGCGCGTGCATCGTCGGCCCTCGCCCCCCGGCCCCCACCTGTGGGGAGGGGACACGAACCCCGAACCGCGCGCCCTCCACCTTCGGAGGGCGCGCG
>DATACF010000098.1:0-2206 GCA_036259235.1 Longimicrobium sp.
GGGGGGGGGGGGGGGCCTCGACGCGCGCGTCGCCATCGAGGCCAACCGGAACCGGCGGCTGAAGGGGATCGGGATCTACCTCTGGGCGCTGGCGCGGACCCTGCGCACCTTCCGCCCGCCGCGGATGCGGGTGGAGACCGACGCGGGGGAGGTGTTCGACCGGCCGCTGACGCTGGTCACCATCGCCAACGGCGGGCGGCACGGCGGGGGGTTCTGGATCTGCCCCGACGCGCGGATCGACGACGGCGTCCTCGACGTCTGCGTCTGCGACGGGCTGGGGACGCTGGGGATCCTCGGCTTCCTCCCGCGGGTGATGCGGGGGACGCACGTGGGCGCCGCCTGCGTCCACATGCACCGCGTCCGCCGCCTCCGCGTCACCAGCCCCGACCCCCTCCCCGTCCACGCCGACGGCGAGATCCTCTTCGAGGACGCCCACGCGCTCGACATCGAGCTCGTCCCCGGGCGGCTGCGGCTGCTCGGGTAGGAAAAGAAGAAGAAGGATCTCACGCAGAGCAGCAGAGTCCGCAGAGGAACTTCGTACGGTTCTCTGCTGACTCTGCTGCTCTGCGTGAGACCTTTCGCGAAGCTTCGGAACGGAACGAGGCCCGCCCCGCGCTCAGACGGCCGCGCGGAAGACTTCCGTCGAGGCGCCGTCGCCGCCAGGAAGCGGGGCGCGGCCGCCGCTCAGGAGGAGCGTGCCGCCCAGGAGGAGGAGCCGGGAGCCGACGAGGATGTAGCGGCGGCGGTGGAAAGAGAGGCGGGGCGCGGGATTCGTCATCGTCGTCCGTCCAAATTCACGGGGGTACACGTTCGAGCCGTCACCCTGGCCCAGGCACTCTCCATACCCGGGCGCCATCCGACATGCGAACCACCTTCAACCGATTGCGGAACGGGCACTTGCGGGGATTCCAGGCCCGTGGCGCGACCGGGTCGCGAATGCGCATAACGTCCCTTCCATGCCCCACGCTGGGGCGCCGAAGGGACGGCCGGGCCCTCCGCGCGCAAGAGGACTGCGCGCTCTCGCCGCTACGGTCCCTCCACCTGGCGGCCGGCGCGGAGGAAGAGCATGCGGTGCCCCAGCCGCTCGGCCTCGGCGCGGTCGTGGGTGACGAAGACGAAAGGGATGCGCCACGAGCGGTGCGCCTCCGCCACCTCGTCCTGCGCGGCGCGGCGCGCGGCGGCGTCGAGCGACGAGAAGGGCTCGTCGAGGAGGAGGACGTCGGGCTCGGCCATCAGCGCCCGCGCCAGCGCCGCCCGCTGCGCCTCGCCGCCGGAGAGCTCGGCGGGAAAGCGCCCGGCGAGGTGGGCGATGTGGAACGCGTCCAGGAGCCGCCCCAGCCGCTCGCGCGCCGCCCCGCCGCCGCGGTCGCGGGCGCCGTAGAGGACATTGCGGGCCACGTCCATGTGGGGGAAGAGCGCCGCGTCCTGGAAGACGAACCCGCACCGCCGCCCCCGCGGCGGCACCCACGCCTTCGGCTCGCGGGCGTAGAGGACGCGCCCGTTCAGCCGGATCTCCCCCGCGTCGGGGCGCTCCAGCCCCGCCACCATCCGCAGCGTCATCGTCTTCCCCGCCCCCGACGGCCCGAACAGCACCAGCACCTCGTCGGCGACCTCGAAGTCCACGTCCAGCTCGAAGTCGGGGAGCTTCTTTCGCGCTCGGACGGTCAGCATGGCGGGGTCGCTTTCATGCGCTTCTTCGGCTGGGTTCGTCGCTGGGCGTGGTTTTACTGCGAACGACGGCTCTGGGCATGTCCCTCCGCTGCGCTCCGGGCCGGGCTGCGGGCCGCGTAGGAAACGATACTACCGTTTCCAACGCGGCGAAGCCCCTGGCGGACTCCACGCTCGCCTCCACTCCGTCGCGGATCGCGCCTCCCTTCGCATTCCCCCCCGCCAGGGTCTTCGCCCTCCGGGCCCGCATCCCTCATGCAACGGCGCGAACGGCGGAACTTCGATCCGCTTCGACGGCTTTTTTCGCATTCCTCCGCCGCGGCGCCCCACCCCCCGGCCCCCTCCCCCGCTTCGCGGAGGGAGGGAGAGGTAGACTCGCACAATCCAATGTAGTCGCGCGATTTATCGCGCCCGCGGAGCTCTCCTCCACACCGCACCCCGTCCTCCACACCGGGCCCCGCCGCATGCACCCCCACCCGTCGCCCACACGAAAATCCAACGCACTCACGCACTCACGCACTTCCCCCCCGCCCCCGCA
>DATACF010000099.1:0-4598 GCA_036259235.1 Longimicrobium sp.
TCGCTCCGCCGCTTTCTTTTGCGCTCTACGTCTGACGAGGAGCAAGCCACTTTCGCAGCCGCTCCTTCACCTCGGTGTGGGAAGAGACCCGGCCCGCGGCGAAATCCTCATCGGCTTCCTGCATCTTCCGGAGAAATTCGACGTGGTACGCGATCTCCGCCAGCGTGCACTCATCCGGCAGGTTGCGCAGCAGGGCTTCGACCTCTTGCTTCGCGGTGTTCATCGCAGCCAGGCAAGAGTGGGAGGCGAGGTGTCCCGCGTAGATGCGCGATTCACTGCGCCCGGTGCACGGGGGGCTCCGCTGGCGCGATGAATCGCGCGTCTACATTGCTCGCGGTGATCCACCGAGCAGGTCGCCGAAGCAGACCTCGACCTCTTCGTGCGTGTAGACGCACCCGGTCGCGCTGTCCTTCTCCGACCGCTTCATCTTCTGGAGGATGTAGATGTGGTACTGGATGTCCTCCAGCGTGCAGCTGTCCGGGAGCTTCGCCAGCAATCGCCGGACCTCCGCCTTCGCGCCGCCTGCCATCGCCGCCTCCTCCAGGTGCGTTAAACTGGACGAAAGCTCACGGCGGAGGCGCCCGCGGTCAAGTCCCTACGGCAGCGTGCACCGCAGGAGGGCGGCGTTGCCGGGGAGGCTGGCGCCGCCGCCCTCGCTGGTGAGGACGACGCTGCCGTCGTCGCCGAGGGCGACGGCCTCGCCCTGCGACTCGCCCAGCGGGAGGAGGTCCATCTGGAGCGCGGCGCCGCCGGTGCCGGTGATGGAGTCGGCGGGGAAGAGGGCGAGCGTCGAGTAGGTGCGCACGGCCACCCACCGCCCATCGGGCGAGGCGCTGGCGCCCGTCACCTCGTCGCCGGGCTGGCGGGGGGGCGGGGCGAGGGTGCGGACGCGCTCCAGGGTGGCCACCGCGCCGGCCTGGAGCGGCGTGGGCCAGCGGAAGAGCTCGACCGGGGCGCGGCGCCCCGTCCCCTTGCTCACCAGGTACACCCGCCCGTCGGGGAGGACGAACATCGCCTCGGCGTCGTGGCGCTCGCCGGGGAAGTGTGCCTCGAAGCGCTCCGCGGGCGCGGTGGCGGCATCGCCGGGCGCGGGCTCGGGGACGCGGTAGAGGACGATGGGGTCGCGCCTCCGCCCCGCGTTGTTCCCGATGTCGGCCAGGTAGAGGCAGCTTCCCCCCGCGGCCGCGCACGGCCCCACGGCCATGTCCTCCCAGTCGCGGTTCCGCGCCCCGGTCACCGTCACCGTCCCCATGATCCGCCCGTCGAGCCCGAAGGCGTAGACCGCCGGGTCGCCGCCGGAGTCGTTGTGCGTCCAGAACACCCCCGGCGTGCGGTGGCTCGGCGCCAGCCCGCTCGACTCGCCCAGCCCCTCGGGGAGGGGGATCATCCGGTTGGCCACCTGGCACAGCCCGCCGCCGCTCTCCGCGCGCGGCTCGCCCGCGGGCGCCTCCGCGTCGCGGTCGCATCCGCCGAGGGCGATGAGGAGCGCGGTACAGATCGATTTCCGAGAAAGGAGAGCGGCCACCGTCGATGATCCTCGGCTTTCGTGGCGATGCGGGCCCCGCGGAAATCTCTCACAGGGGGCACGGGGGACACAGAGAGAACGCCGATCGCGCCTCCGAAGTTCCCCTGTGCCCTCTGTGTCCCCCGTGAGATACCAAAGGCCGTTCAGGGGTCCGCGATGATGATCGGGACGCGGTCCGGGTCCGGGGGCGGGAGGACGGGGTCGCGCGGGGCCTGGTCCGGGCGCCGGTAGTAGGTGCCGTCGGCGCCCAGCTCCCAGGCGTCGGGGCGGGCCAGCTGCTCGGCCAGGAGCGCGTCGAGCGCCGCCCGGTGCGCGGGGTCGCGGACCGGGGCCACCAGCTCCACCCGCCGGCTCAGGTTCCGCGTCCGCCAGTCCGACGAGCCGATGTAGTGCTCGGGGTCGCCCCCGTTGGCGAAGCGGAAGATCCGCGCGTGCTCCAGGTGGCGGCCCAGGATGCTGATCACCCGGATGGTCTCGGAGAGCCCCGCCACCCCCGGCCGGAGCGAGCAGATGGTGCGGACGATCAGGTCGACCTCCACCCCCGCCCGCGAGGCCCGGTAGAGCGCCGCGATCATCTCGCGGTCGGCCAGGCCGTTGAGCTTCACCGTGATCCGCGCCTCCCGCCCGGCGCGCGCGTGCGCCGCCTCGCGGTCGATCATCTCCACGAAGCGCCGCCGCAGGTTCCACGGCGCCACCAGGAGACGGCGGAACGCGGGCGCGCCCCCCGCGCCGGTGAGGACGTTGAAGAGGTCGTTGGCGTCCTCGCCCAGCGTGGGGTCGGAGGTCAGGAGCCCCAGGTCGGTGTACGCCGACGCCGTGGCGGCGTTCAGGTTCCCGGTGCCGATGTAGGCGTAGCGCCGCACCCCGTCCTTCTCGCGGCGGACCACCAGCGCCACCTTCGCGTGGATCTTGAGCCCGGGGATCCCGTAGATCACGTGGATCCCCGACGAGCGGAGGTAGCGCGCCCACTCGACGTTGCGCTGCTCGTCGAAGCGCGCGGTCAGCTCCACCAGCGCCACCACCTGCTTCCCCCGCGCGCTCGCCCGCCGCATCGCCTCCACGATCCGCGAGCGCCTGTTGGTACGATACAGCGCCAGCTTGATCGCCACCACGTCCGGGTCGTCGGCCGCCTCCAGGACGAAGCGCTCGACGGTGGCCTCGAAGGAGTGGAGGGGGAAGTAGACCAGCACCTCCCGCTCCTGCAGCGCGTCGAAGACCGGCCGCTCCGGGTCCAGCACCTCGCGCGGCTCCTCGGGGGGGTAGCCGAGGTCGCCCCGTCCGGCGGCCGAGGCCAGCTCGCGCATCCCCCGGAGGTCGATCAGCCGCGGGACCTCGAAGACGTCCTCGTCGGAGAGCCCCGGCGCGTCCTCGGGCGCCTCGTAGCGGAGCTCGCGGAGGAGGAGGTCGCGGAGGCGCGCGGGCATGGCGTCCTCCACCTCGACGCGGACCACGGGGCGGAAGCGGCGGCGGCGCACCTGCTCCTCCACCGCCTCCAGGAGGTCGGCGGCGCCGGCCCGCTCGATGGTGAGCTCGGCGCTCCGGGTGACGCGGAAGGTGCAGGCGCTCTCGACCTCCATCCCCGGGTAGAGGCGGGGGAGGTTGTCGAGGATGATGGCCTCCAGCGCCACGAAGCGCCCCCCCTCGTCCTCCAGCCGCACGAAGCGGGGGAGCCCGTCGGGGAGCTCGACGACGCCCAGGTGCTCGGCCCCGGTCACCGGCTCGCGGAGGACGGCGACGATGGCCGGGCGCTGGTTGCGGATGTGGGGGAAGGGGTGCCCCGGCCCCGCCGCCAGCGGGGTCAGCAGCGCGTGGACCCGCTCGTCGTAGTGGTCGCGGAGCCAGTGCCGCTCGCGCCGCTTGAGGTCGGCGCGGGAGACGATCTCGATCCCCTCCTTCTCCAGCGCGGGGAGGAGGGCGCCCTGGAGGACGGCGTAGGCGCTCTCGACCAGCCGCCGGGCGCGGACCCCGATGGCGTCGAGCTGCTCGCGGGGGGTGACGCCGTCGATGGTGCGCTGGTCGCTCCCCAGCGAGGCCTGGCGCTTGAAGGCGGCCACCCGGACGCGGAAGAACTCGTCGAGGTTGGCGCCGAAGATGGAGAGGAACTTCACCCGCTCCAGGAGGGGGACCGCCGCGTCCTCGGCCAGCGCCAGGACGCGCCGGTTGAAGGCCAGGGCGGAGAGCTCCATGTTCAGCAGCGACCCCGCCGGGAGGTCGTCCTCCGTCAGGGCTTCGTCCCCGGCGCGCACCTCCCCCGCGCTCCGGAGGGCGGCGCGGGCGGCGGCCTCGGCCTCGCGCTCGGTCTCGCCCCCCTCCAGCGCGTCCGGCGCCCAGGCGGGGAGCGCCGAGCGGGCGAGGACGTGGAGGGTGGCGAGGGCGGCGTCGTCGCGGAGGCCGGGGGAGCCGACCGACTGGAGGAGCTCCTCCAGCGGGAGCTCGGCGATCCCCTCCGTCCCCCCGGGGAGGGGGCCCAGCGGCTCGGCGAGCCAGACCTCCGTGGCCGGCTGGCGGGGGGTGCCGGGGCCGGTCCCCAGCCGCCGGAGGCGCCAGTCGGCGTCGCCGAGCGCCTTCCGGAGGGCGCGGCGGGCGGCCTCCACCCCCGTCCCGGGGCCCACGGGGACGCGGAGCGCCGCGCCCTCGCGGAGGAGGACGACGCGCCCGGCGCGCCAGACGGCGACGGCCACCCGGCGGGCGGCGCGGACGGCCTCCTCCAGCCAGTCGAGCTCCGTCTCGGCCAGGCTCCGCCGCGCCCGCTCCAGCGGCCCCTCGGCGGCCAGGCGGAGGCGGTAGGTCTCGGCGAGGGCCCGGAGCGCCTCGCGCGCGCCGCCCGCCTCGTCGGGGACGCGGACCGTCACCGAGAAGAGCTCGGAGGAGAGGTCGCCCTCGCGCGCCGTCGAGCGGTCGCAGTCGATCTCGATCTCCGCCGCCTCGTCGGGGAGGAGGGCGCGGCGCGTCTCGCGGCGGGTCTCCACCTCCAGCTTCGGTACCAGCCGCGCGGGGTCGACCAGCGCCCGGAGGAGGCGCGCGGGGGCGGTGTCGCCGCCGAAGAGGGCGTCCGCGCCGCCCTCCTCCACCC
>DATACF010000100.1:0-4938 GCA_036259235.1 Longimicrobium sp.
GCCGTAGGCTCGCCGCCTGTCCCTCTCCCGAACTACGGGAGAGGGACGTTCGTATGCGACGGGCTTTCGTCGCGCGCCGAAGGGTCCCGCCCAGTCCGCGCAGGCGGGCTGACATCGCATGCCGCCGGCTCCGCGGCCCCCTCCCCCGCCCGTTCGCCCACACCACCCCCGACGCACTCCCGCAGTGACGCACTCACGCACTTCGGTTATCGAACCGGCAGCCAGTACGTCATCTTGATCGCCAGGAAGTTGTCCCCCGCCGCCTCGAACGCCTCGCCCAGCGAGCGAATCCCCACCAGCCGCCCGTCGATCGTCTCCGACGAGCGGTCCTGCTGCCAGACGACGAAGAGGGTGCTCCCCGGGCGCCACTCCCAGCGCAGCACGGCGTTGCTGCGGAGGGAGCGGACGTTGAAGTCCTGCGCCAGCACCTCCTCGGTGCCGTCGTCGTGGGTGAAGACGTGCTCGCCGTCCACGCTCCGCAGGGGGTCGGCGGGGCCGTAGAAGCGAAGGTCCTCGCTCCGCGGGCGGGGGAGCTCGCCGAAGTCGTACCACCGGCCGCTGGCGGCGAAGGGCTCGGCGTAGAGCTCCAGCGAGAGGTCCGGCGTGAAGGTGTAGTTGAGCCGGAGCTGCGCCAGGAAGGTGCTCTGGTCGAGGAAGGAGAAGAGGTAGCGGTCGCCGTACGTCTCGGCCGGGCCGCCGGGGAGGGTGGCCACGTACTGCCGCGGGTCGCGGTAGCGCAGGTAGTTCGGCGTCACCGAGAAGCGCCACCGCGGCCCCGGCGTCACCGTCACCCCGCCGCTCAGCCGGTACGTCAGCTCCCCCGCCTCGTTCCGCCCGTAGTAGACGCGCCCGTTCCACGTCGTCGGCGCCGAGGCGCGGCTCAGGAGCTGGCCGATCACCACCCACGCCCGGCTCGTCCCCAGCCGCGGCCCCCCGCGCGTCGCCGTCGTGCTCTGGGCGGGGAAGTCGACCCAGGCGGTGAGGTTGGTCCGCCAGAAGTTCTTCCACGTCACGCTGGCGTCGGTCCGCAGCGCCCCGAACTTCCGCACCCCGTCCCACGCCCACTCGTTCTCGCTCGACAGGCTCACCGAGTAGCTGCGGTACGCGTCCTTCGGCGTCGTCTCCCGGTAGGTGAGGCTCCCCACCCCCACCATCCCGTCCGCCGTCCCCAGGCTTCCCGCGTCGTTCAGCTCGAAGCCGGGCGACTCGGTGCCGCCGTAGACGTCCCACAGCCAGTGCTTCCCGTTCTGCCGCTGCACCCCCACCGCCCCGCTCCACCCGAAGAGCGAGGTCCGCGACGGGTCGACCTCCACGTACGCCTGGTCCGGCCGCTGGTAGTAGCGCGCGGGGGCCTCCTGGAGGAGGAGGATGGCCGCGCTGTCGCCGGTGACCCAGCTCCCGCCCAGGTGGCCGTAGACGACGTACTCGCCGCCCCGGAAGCGGAGGTTCCAGTCGCCGCCGCCGGTCACCGCGTCGCGGGCGTGGCGGGCCTCCACCAGCGACCCCTCGGCGAGGTCGCGGTGGACGGCGGTCAGCGAGAGGCCGGCGGTCGAGGTGGCGGGGCCGAACTCCTGCTGCACCCGGCCCACGGCGTAGGCGGTGCGCGGGGCCAGGCGGAGGCTCCAGAACGAGTCGGCCGCCGCGTCGTAGAGACGCACCCGCTCCTGGTCGGTCACCGCCGCCAGCGCGCCCACCGACGTCCCCGAGGCGAGGCGGCCGGTGAGCTTGGCGGCGCCCAGGATGGTGCTCGCCTCCGGGCAGTCGGCGTAATCGCCGGGGAGGCTCCGGCACCGTGGCGCGGCGCCGATCCGGCGGGAGTAGAAGTAGCCGGGGCCGCTCCCCTGGAGGAGCTGCGCGCCCTCGGTGAAGAAGGGGCGCTTCTCGGAGAAGAAGGTCTCGAACGCCGAGAGGTTGACCTCCGCCGGGTCGGCCTCCACCTGGCCGAAGTCGGGGTTCACCGTCGCCTCCAGCGTCAGGTTGGGCCCCAGCCCCACGCGCACGTCGCCGCCCACGCGCAGCTGGCTCTCGGTGCGCTCGGCGAAGGGGTCGCCGGGGTCGGTCTCGGCGTGCACGGTGGCGGCCGAGGCCACGTACGGCATCACCTCGATCCGCCGCGACGGCCGCACGCCGCGGATGCCGCCCAGGTCGCCGAAGCGCGAGGCCCAGGCGGTGACGTTGCGGGGGACGGGGGTCCAGTAGACGTCCTCCTCGCGCGAGGGGATCCACCGGTCGAGGTTGAGCCCCCACGTCTGCTCGGGGCGGTCGACGAAGCGCAGCTGCGAGAAGGGGATGCGCATCTCCGCCGTCCACCCCGCCGAGTCGATCCGCGCCTCGGCCTTCCACACGGGGTCGAAGGAGGGGTCGACGTCGGTCTCGTGGTCGCGCGGGTGGTAGTGGTCGAGCCGCACGCCCGAGGCGGTGACGCCGAAGGTGTAGGCGGTGCGGCGGTCGAGGTAGGTGTCGAGGGAGACCAGGAGGTGCTCGGCCTGGAAGCCGTTGTCGCGGCGGCTCACCGGCGCCTGGATCGCCCTGGGGTCGTTCGCGTACATCCGCGCCCCCACGTACAGCGCCTCGTCGTCGTAGACGAAGCGCACCTCCGTCCGCTCGGTGGGCTGCGCCCCCTCCACCGGCTCCTTCTGCACGAAGTCGGAGAGGACCGGCGCCGCCGCCCACGCCGCGTCGTCGAGCTTCCCGTCCACCTGCGGCGCGCGCCCCTCCACCCGCACCGCCGTGTGCCGCTTGCGGGCGGCCACGGCCGGCGCCTGCGCCGTCTCCTGCGCGGCGGCGGGCGGCGACATCGAGATCAGGGTCGTGACGAGGAGGGGAATGCCGCGGGCGAGGCGCGGCGAACGGGAGATCATGAATCGGCTCCGGGGGGAATGGACGTCGGACGCGTCCAGTCTCGGTTGTCGGTGGATCGGGATCGGTTGGAACGCGCGCGGAAGACGCCTCCGCGCCGTCTCTCTCCCCTCTCCCGCGCAGCGGGGGAGGGGCCGGGGGAGGGGGCGCGGCGGCGGCGGCATGCGACGTCGATCCGCCCCCCCCCCACGTCGATGGGGATCAGCCTGCGATCGGAATCTTCGATCGGACTGCGATCCGACTCCGACCAGCCGCCGCTCACCCCTCGCGGCGCGCCCGCACTTCGCCGTCGGGGAGGACGAAGACGAGGTCGCGGCCCTCGGCGCGGACGCGCGCCATCCGGCCGGTGCGGACGTCGTAGGCCACCCAGCCTCCCCCGGCCGCGGGGAGGAAGCGCGCGGAGGGGAGCGCCGCGGTCTGGAGCCCGCGCACCTGGCCGTCGATCCAGATCCACGTCTCGTAGCGCGGGCCGCGGGCGTAGTCGCCGACCGCCAGCACCTCCACGCGCCCGCCGTCGCGCGCGGCGCCGAGGACGCGGTAGCCGCGGAGCTCGCCGTACTCCTTCGCGAACTCGGCCGCCTCGCGGCGGAAGCTCTGGGTGACGTCCTCCAGCGTCCGCCGCCCGCCGTACGCCTGGTGCGCCGCCGTGTAGTCGTCGCGCGTGAGCCCGTCGAGGAGGGCCTTCGTCCGCTTCGCGAAGGAGTCGGTCACCGCGTCGGCGCGCATCCCCGTGAGCGCGGCGAGCGCGTCGCCGGCACTGGCCGTGATCGTCACCTCGCCGCCGGCCGCCGCGGCGGTGAGCACCGTCCCCGACGGGAGGCGATAGGTGCCGGCGAGCGCGGCGGCGGCGGCCGGGCTCAGGGGCGCGGTGGCGGGCGCGGGGACGTACTCCGTCCCGAAGACGATCCGCGGCACCACGGCCCACGCCGCGCTGAGCCCGGAGACGTTCGACATCACCAGGATCGTGACGCCCTCGTCGACGTAGCGGCGGAAGTCGGCGAAGAAGACGCCGTTGCCGCCGTTGTGGGAGACGAGCTTCGTCCCCCGGGTCGTGTTCGTGACCGACCAGCCGTAGCCGTAGTGGCTCGTCGCCTCCGGGTTTTCCGGCATGTGCGGCGCGAAGAGCTTCCGCTTCGACGAGTCGGTGAGGATCCGGCTCCCCTCCAGCGCCCGGTTCCACCGGTACAGGTCGCCGACGTTGGAGAGGATGCCGCCGTTGCCGCGCAGGTTCCACCACGGCCCGTCCGGGGCCCACTTCTGCCCGGCGGGGGTGCCGAAGACCTCGCCGTTGCGGCGGTAGCCGTGCGCCTGCTCGCCCGGCCGCCACCCGGGGAGGAGGTAGCCGGTGCGCTCCATCCCCGCCGGGACGAAGAAGGTCTCGCGGAGGAATCGCTCGTACGGCTGGCCCGAGTGGCGCTCGACGATGGCCGCCAGGAGCGTGTAGCCCACGTTGGAGTAGCGGTAGCGCGTCCCCGGCGCCCAGAGGAGCTTGGAGTTGAGCGCCACCTGGACCAGCGAGTCGCGCTCGGCCACCTCGTAGTCGCCGCCGAAGACGTCCTCGAGCCCGGCGCTGTGGGTCAGGAGGTGGTGGAGCGTCATCGACGCCTTGTCGGCCGGGACGCCGGGGAGGTGGCGCGAGACCGGGTCGGTCACGCGGAGCTTCCCCGCCTCCTCCAGCTTCAGGATGGCCGCGGCGGTGAACTGCTTGGTGATGGAGCCGATGTCGAACACCGTCTGCGCCGTCACCGGCGTCCCGGCGGCGCGGTCGGCCAGCCCGTACCCCTTCTCCAGGAGCACCCGCCCGTCGCGGGCGACGAGGATCGACCCCGAGAAGCCGAAGGGGACCATCCGCGAGAGCTGCCCGTCGAGGAGCTGGGCGGTCTCCGCGTCGGAGCGGCGGACGGGCGCGGGGGCCGGCGCCGCGGCGGACGCGGACGGCTGCGCATCGGCGGCGGTCGCGAGGAGGGCGGCCGAAAGCAGGGGGAGGAAGATCGTCTTGCGAAGCATGTCGGCGCCTCGTGAGGGGCTGGAATCGGGGTGGGCTCCGCCCGGGGATGCCCTGGAGCGGGCATCCCCGGG
>DATACF010000101.1:0-2227 GCA_036259235.1 Longimicrobium sp.
CCCCAGCGCCGCCACCGCGGCGGCGACGAGTCCCACGGCGGCGACGGCGCGCGCGGGGGCGCCGGTGCGCGCGTCCACCCGCGCCAGCGCGGGCGGGAGGTCGCCCCGCCGGGCCATGGCGAAGACCATCCGGGAGAGCCCCAGGAGCTGCGAGAGGAGGACGCCCAGCATGGCCGCCACCGCCCCCAGCGAGACCGCCCACGCCAGCGCCGGCCGCCCCATCGCGTCCGCCGCCGCCGCGATCGGGGCGGGGCTCCGCGCCAGGACGTCCGCGCCCACGGCCCCGACGGCGGCCGTCGCGACCGCGAGGTAGAGGACGGAGACGCCCGCGACGGTGATCAGGATGGCGCGGGGGATGGTCGTCCGCGGCTCGCGCACCTCCTCGCCGAGGGTGGCGACGCGGGCGTAGCCGGTGTAGGCGAAGAAGAGGAGCGCCGCCGCCTCCAGCGTCCCCCGCCACCCCGCCGGGGCGAAGGGGCGGAGGTTGGCCGGGTCGAACGCCGTCGCGGCGAACCCCGTGAACGCGATCAGGGACGCGGTGGAGAGGGCGACGATGGCCAGGTTGACGGCGCTCGACTTCCGCACGCCCAGGGCGTTGACCAGCGTGAAGAGGGCGATGGCCGCGAGGGCGACCGCGCGCCCGGGGAGGCCGGGGGCCACGCGGGCCAGGTACGCGGCGAGCCCCAGCCCGACCGTCCCCGCCGCGGCCGTCTTGCTGGCGAGGAACATCCACCCCGCCGCGAACCCCGCCCACGGGTGGAGGACGCGGTAGCCGTACTCGTACGTCCCCCCCGCCTGCGGATAGCTCGCCGCCAGCTGCGCGGAGCTGAGCGCGTTGCACGCCGCCGCCACGCCAGCGAGCGGGAGCGCCGCGAGAAGCGCCGGCCCCGCCACCCCCGCCGCGATCCCGGTGACGACGAAGACGCCGGCGCCCACGATGGCGCCGAAGCCGATCCCCACGGCGTCCGCCAGCCCCAGCGAGCGGCGGAGCTCGGGCGGGCGATCGGGGGTGGTCGCGGCGGGGGGGCGGGCGGGCATAGATTCGGGCCTTCGGACGATTTCAGGACGACGGATCGGCGACGGCGGACGGGCGGAATCTCGCGCCGGACGCGGGGCCGGGGCAATCGGGGCGGTCTCTGAAGGGGGATTCGTGGAAGGGGAGAGGATGACGGAGGAGCACCCGCTGCTGCACGAGGAGGCGCCCGGGGTGTGGCGCGTGGACCTGCGCTGGCGGGGGATGCCGGCGCAGATCGCCGCCTATCTGGTGGCGGACGGCGGCGCGCTGGCCGTGGTGGAGTCCGGCCCGGGGAGCACGCTCCCGACTTTGCGTGAGGCGATCCGCGCGCTGGGGCGCGACCCGGCGGAGGTGACGCACGTGCTGGTGACGCACGTGCACCTCGACCACGCGGGGGGCGCGGGCGCGCTGCTGCGCGACGCGCCGGGCGCCACGCTGTACGCGCACCCGGTGGGCGCGCCGCACCTGGCCGACCCGTCGCGGCTGATGCGGAGCGCGGGGCGGATCTACGGCGACCGGATGGAGACGTGGTGGGGCGAGATGCTCCCCGTGGACCCGGCGCGGATGGTGGAGCTGGCAGACGGGGCGGAGGTGCGCGTGGGGGAGCGGACGCTGCGGGCGCTGGACACGCCCGGCCACGCCTGGCACCACCACGCCTACCACGACCCCGACGCGGGGCTCGTCTTCACCGGCGACGTGGGCGGGATCCGGCTGGAGCGCGCGGCCTACGTCTGCGCCCCCACGCCGCCGCCGGACGTGGACGTCGAGGCGTGGGAGCACAGCGTGAGCCGGCTGCGGGCCGTGGAGCCCACCCTCCTCCTCCCCACCCACTTCGGCGGGGTGCGCGACGTGGGGTGGCACCTCGACGACCTCGCGGCGCGGCTGGCGAGTCTGCGTGACTGGGGCCTCGCGCAGGTGGCGGCGGGGGCGGACACGGACGCGCTCACCCGGGCGCTGCGGGAGCGCGAGGGGGCCGCCATCCTCCGCGCCACGGGGAGCGAGGCGGCGATGCGCGAGTACGAGTGGGCGGTGCCGTACGAGATGATGGCGGCGGGGCTGATGCGGTACCTGGAGCGGCGGGGGGAACGGGGCTTGCGCGCGGCGGCCGGCCCGGCGGGGAGGCCGGGGAACGGCTGAACGGCGGGAGACCGTTGGGGGCGATGGGTGGGGGTGCGCGGCGCGAAGATCGTCGGCCCTCACCCCCCGGCCCCC
>DATACF010000102.1:0-2220 GCA_036259235.1 Longimicrobium sp.
GCCGGCCGCCGCGTTCTACGAGGGCCACCCCCTCGACCTCGCCGCCTACCGCGCCAAGCTGGCGGAGGTCGCGCGACGCTTCGACCGCCCTGCGCGCGAGCGGGCCGCCGCCGCGCTGCGCCCCACCTCCCCCGCCGCCGCCGAGCGCCTCCGCCGCTTCGTGGAGGAGGGCGGGGCGATGGTGACCACGGGGCAGCAGACCGGCCTCTTCACCGGCCCCCTCTACACCGTCCACAAGGGGCTCTCCGCCGTCCGCCTGGCCGAGGCGCTGGAGGCCGCGCTGGGCGTCGTCGTCCTCCCCGTCTTCTGGGCGGCCTCCGAGGACCACGACTTCGCCGAGGTCAACCACGCCCACGCCGTCGCCGCCGACGGCGAGCTCCACCGCGCCGAGGTCGCCGCCACCGTCGGCGCCCACGTCCCCATGAGCGAGATGCGGCTGGGGACGGACGTCGAATCCGCGTTAGGCGAGTTCGCGCAAGTCGTTTCGGACGATGCGAATGCGACCGCCGACCTCGCGCTCCTTCGAGACACGTATTCCGCCGGCCGCACGGTCGCCGGGGCGTTCGAGGAGACGGTCGTCCGGCTCTTCGCCGGCTTCGACCTCCTGGTGACGGACGCGGCCGACCCGGCGCTCAAGGCGGCGTCGCGGGACGTCCTCCTGGGCGAGCTGGAGCGGGCGGAGGCGCACGAGCGGGCGGTGGCCGAGCGCTCCGCGCGGCTGGCGGAGGGGGGCCACCCGCCGCAGGTGGCGGTGATGGAGGGGGCGACCAACGTCTTCATCCACGGCCCCGGCGGGCGCGAGCGCCTCTACCGCGACGGCGGCGGCTTCGTGGCGCACGATTCGGGGCACCGGCTGACGCTGGAGGAGGCGCGGGCGCTCCTCGAGACCGACCCGGCGCGGCTCAGCCCCAACGTCTTCCTCCGCCCGGTGGTGGAGTCGGCCGTCTTCCCCACGCTGGCGTACGTGGGCGGCCCGGCCGAGACGGCGTACTTCGCGCAGATCCAGCCGCTGTTCGCGGCGTTCGGGATCCGGATGCCGGTGATCTTCCCCCGCTTCTCGGCGACGATCGTCCCCGAGGAGATCGCGCTCCTGGCCGAGTCGCTGGGGATCTCGGACGACGAGCTCCGCCTCCCCGAGCACGAGCTGGTCGACCGCGTGGCGCGGAGCCGGATGCCCCCCGCGGTGTGGGACGCCACCAACGCGCTCCGGCGGGTGCTGGTGGACGGCTTCGGGCGGGTGATCGACGCCGCGCACCCGATCGACGCCAACCTCGACCTGGCGGTGGGCGGGCGCCGGAACCGCGCCCTCCTGGAGGCGGCCAAGGCCGAGCGCACCATCATCCGGCACTTCAAGAAGCGGCACCCGGGGCTGATCCGCGACGTCCGCCGCGTCCGCAACCACCTCCGCCCGCTGGGGGTGCCGCAGGAGCGCGTCCTCACCCTCTTCCAGTACCTCGCCCGCGACCCCGACCTCCTGCGGAAGATCGCCGAGCGGATGACGGTGGCGCTCCGCCCCGAGCCCGCCCGCGAGGAGGCGCTGGCGTCGGCGGACTAAGTGAGTAGTCCTGGAAGTCGACAGAACTTTCGAGCACCCACTCAGGGGCGCGACCCTGGCCCGGCGTATGCACCTGCCGCGGCCGGACAGACGGAGACCTTTCCGCCCGCCCGGGAGCTTCCCGCGCGGGCGTTCTTCCACACGGGACGCATGAGCGATCCATCCCGCCCGGGCGGCACCCCGGACGCGCCGCGCGACGACGACGAGACGCTGATCCTCCCCCGCGCCGACCACGTCCACCACGACGAGGCGGTGCCCCCCGAGCCCGACGACCCCGAGGCGCAGTCGGCCGCCGAGACGCAGCCCGTCCCGCCCCCGGCCGAGGCGCCGAAGGGGGGGCGCGTCGTCTCCAGCGCGGTGGCGTCGGCGATGGTGGCGGGCGGGATCTTCCTGAGCCGGATCGCGGGGTTCGTCCGGCAGGCGGTGTTCGCGCGGTACTTCGGCACCTCCATCTACGCGGACGTCTTCAACGCGGGGATGCGGATGCCGAACGTCCTCCAGAACCTCCTGGGCGAAGGGACCCTCTCGGCGTCGTTCATCCCCGTCTACTCCGAGCTCCTGCACCGGGGGCGGAAGGAGGAGGCCGGGCGGGTCGCGGGGGCCATCTTCGCCCTCCTCTTCGCGGTCGCCGGGGCGCTGGCGCTCCTGGGGATCGCCGTGGCCCC
>DATACF010000103.1:0-7867 GCA_036259235.1 Longimicrobium sp.
ACTTCATCCCGATCCGCGACTTACGCGCTTTCCTCCACGCAGCCGCACGCCCCGCGCACGTAACGCCGTTCTCCCCCTCTCCCAGGGGTGGGGTTGGGAGAGGGGGTGAGGGCCGACGATGCCGGCGCCACGCACCACCCCCCCTCGCCCACACCGGACGTCCCACCGCACCTGCCCCCTCCGCTGGACGACCTTATATACTTCCTCACTTTCGCACTCACGCACTCACGCACTTTTTCGAGAATGCTCGACCCCCGAATGGCCTCCCTGCGCGACCGCGTCTTCGCGCGCGACGGCTTCCGGTGCGTGTACTGCGCCGGGGTCTTCCCCCCGGAGCAGCTCTCGCTCGACCACGTGCAGGCGCGGATGCGGGGGGGCGACAACTCGGAGGGGAACCTGGTCACCGCCTGCCGGGGGTGCAACACACGGAAGGGGCACCTCCCGGCGTGGGCCTTCCTCGCCGACCTCCCCGAGGAGCGCGCCAACTTCCTCCGCTACGCCGTCCACGTCTGGCCCCGCCTCCGCCGCGCCGTCGAGGACGCGGCGAAGTAGCCGTGCGGCACGCCGGCTGTTTCCATGCCCACACGCCCGTTCCCGGCTCCTCCCGGGACGGGCGTTCTCGCGCAAGTGACGGATTCCACGCCATTTCGTGACGCGCGCGAGATCCCCCGGGCCGCCGCTGAGCGGGGGCTCACGGCGCCCGTCTTGCATGGCGGGCAAGGAGGGTTTGGCGGCGCGGTTGGTTCCTCCGGGAACGCGCCGATGTGGTCATGCTGTGAGCGGGGGAAGGGATACGTGGCGCGAAGCAGGATCATGCAGATGGAGCGCGTGCTGGGGTTCGCGGCCCGCTTCGTCGAAGAAGTCCGGAGCGACGTCGGCAGGGCGAAGATGGACGGCTCGGACACTCCGCCCCGCATCCGATGCGTGCACGAGCGCCCCGGCCACGCGACACCCGAGTTCCGCACCCTGAACATCCCGGTCCCCGAGGGGCTGGGCGGGGTCTCGCCCGAGGTCCTCTCGGGGGTCATCGCGCGGTACGCGGCCGACAAGAAGCCCGACTGCCTCCTCCTGGCGCTGGAGGCCGAGAACGACGAGGGGCCGCTCCTGATCGCCGAGGCCCGGTGCAAGTGGGGGACGCGCCTCTTCTGGGTGCAGCCCTTCCGCGTCGGCGGCGCCCGCGTGGAGTGGGGCGAGCCGCTGGGCGGCGGGTGGAGGGACCCGGAAGACGAGGAGATGATCCTCGACGCGGCCTTCCCCCGGGTGCTCCCGCCGCTCCCGGAGACCCCCGTCCGCAAGGAGCGCTCGCCGGCCGCCCGGCGCGAGGCCGCCCTCAGCGGCTGATCCGGCTCCGGAAACGGCAGGTCTCACGCAGAGAAGCAGAGCCAGCGGAGGAATCCCTCCGCTGGCTCTGCTTCTCTGCGTGATATGAGACCCTTCTTTTCGCCGGACGCGAAAGACGGTCAGGTCCCGTCCGACGACCTCCGGGGCGCGGGGCTCGTGCTCCCCGCGCGGGGCGCGGCGCCGAAGCGGCGGTCGAGCTCGGCCCAGAGGTCGTCGAGCGGGAGGCCGCGGGCCCGCCAGAGGACGAGGAGGTGGAAGAGGAGGTCGGCCGACTCGCTCCGCAGCTCGTCCGTCCCCTCGTTCTTGGCCGCGAGGATCGTCTCCGTGGCTTCCTCGCCCACCTTCTTCAGGATCTTGTCGAGCCCCTGCGCGAAGAGGTACGTCGTGTACGACCCCTCCGGCCGCTCCTCGTACCGCTTCGCCACCGTCTCCGCGACGCGGGCGAGGACGGGGCGCGGGTCTGGCGCGTCGATCAGACCGTCATCCTCCACCGCGCGGAAGAAGCAGCTCCGCTCGCCGGTGTGGCACGCCGGGCCGGTCTGGCGGACGCGGTAGAGCACCGCGTCGCCGTCGCAGTCGAGGCGGACGTCGGCGACGGCCTGGACGTGGCCGCTGGTGTCGCCCTTGGCCCAGAGCGCGCCCCGCGAGCGGCTCCAGTAGTGCGCGCGGCCGGTCTCCGCGGTCAGCCGCAGCGCCTCGGCGTCGGCCCAGGCCAGCATCAGCACCTCGCCGGTTCCCGCGTCCTGCGCCACCACGGGCACCAGGCCGCGCTCGTCGAACTTCACCTCGTCGATCCAGGACATGCGGAAACGGTGCTCGGTCCGTAGGTTGGGGGCGCCGGAACATACCCGCCGCCCCCTTCGCGGGCAAACCGGGGCGGGCGGAATCGGAGCTTTCGACGGGAGCGGAGGACGGGGACGATGCTGGAGCATGCGCTGGGGCGGGTGCCCGCGTGGGCGGACGGGTGGCGGCGGACGGGGCGGCTCGTCCTCCTCCTCGACTTCGACGGGACGCTGGCGCCGATCGTCGACCGCCCCGATCTCGCCGCCATCCCCGCGGCGACGCGCGAGGCGCTCGACCGGCTGATGGCGCGTCCCGGCGTGGGGGTGGCGGTCGTGAGCGGGCGCGGGATGGCCGACGCGCGCGAGCGGGCGGCGATTCCCGGAATCGCCTACGCGGGGAACCACGGGATGGAGATCCACGGCCCCGGCGTCGACCGCGTCCACCCCGAGGCGGCGGCCGCGCGCCCGCTCCTCGAAGCCGCCGTGCGGATGCTGGAGCCGGCCGTCGCCCAGGTTCCCGGCGCCTTCGTGGAGGACAAGGGGCTCACCCTCAGCATCCACTTCCGCCTCGCCCCCCGCGAGCGCGTCCCCGCGCTCACCGAGGCGGTCGCCCGCGCCACGGCCATGCTCCCCGGCGTGAAGATGACCGTGGGGAAGGAGGTGCTGGAGGTGCGCCCCGACGTCGACTGGCACAAGGGGAAGGCTGTCCTCTTCCTCCTGGAGCAGATGCGCCCCCCCGCCGGCGCCCCGGTCCTCTACCTCGGCGACGACCGCACCGACGAGGACGCCTTCCGCGCGCTGGCCGAGCACGCCTTCGGCGAGGGCGTCCTCGTCTCCGAAGACCCGGCGCCGGAGACCGCCGCCGCGTCGTACCTCCGTGACCCCGCCGAGGTGGGCGCGCTCTTCGCCGCGCTGGCGGAGGCGGGAGAACCCCCAACGGCCTGATCTCTCACGGGGGACACGGAGGACACAGGGGGAACGGCGACCCGGATCGAAGTTCCTCCGTGTCCCCTGTGCCCCCTGTGAGAGGCCATGGCGGAACCTGTCCGAACAACGAAGCGGGGGCCTCGCGACGAGGCCCCCGCTTCGCGTTCCGGTCCCGTCCGCCGCGCGTCAGGCGACCGGGCGGCGGCCGCTGATGATCCGCCAGGCGATCACGATGACGGCGATGATCACCAGGATCCAGGCGATGTCGGCCAGGGCCGCGACGACGCCGCCCACGCCCAGAAGGCCCAGGAGCAGCAGGACGATGGCGATGATCAGAATGAGGTCCACGGTGTGCCTCCCACTTGTGTGTGAAACAGGGTACTACACATCTCGCGGGCTGCTACAGGCATCGTCCGTGCCAGGAACGTAAGCTTCGTCGGGATCGAAGGTTTGCACCAGGCGGGCGTTGCCGGGCGCCCCGGGGGGCGGATATCTTGTGCGCCCTATGCCGAACCCCCGCGTCTCGCCCGTCCCTCCCGGCTCGCAGGACCTCCTGGCGGGCGACGTCCGCCGCCGCCGCCGCGTGCAGCGCGCGTGGTTCGCGCTGGCCGACGCGCTCGGCTACGAGGAGGTGATCCCGCCGACCTTCGAGTACGAGGAGGTCTTCACCCGCACCGCCGGCCCCGAGCTGGCCGCGCGGCTCATCCGCTTCGTCGACCGCGACGGGCGGCTGGTGGCGCTCCGGGCCGACTTCACCTCGGCGATCGCGCGGATGGTGGCGACCCGGCTGGCGGAGGCGCCCTCGCCGCTCCGGCTGTCGTACGCGGGGAAGGTGTACCGGCAGGAGCCCGAGGGGGTGGGGCGGCGGCGCGAGCTCTTCCAGCTGGGGGCCGAGCTGATCGGCGAGCCCTCGCCCGAGGCCGACGTGGAGGTGCTGCGGCTGGCCATCGGGGTGCTGAAGGCGCTGGAGGTGCGCGACTTCCAGATCAACCTGGGCGACATCCGCTTCATCCGCCCCCTCCTGGCCGGGCTCGACGAGGCCTCCGCCGCCGCGCTCCGGAGCGCCATCGACCGCAAGGACCGCGCGGCGCTGGCCTCGGGCGCGCGCGACTTGGGCGCCCCGGCGGCGGTGGCGCGGGCGCTGGTGGAGCTCCCCCAGCTGATCGGCCGCGGCGAGGTGCTGCTGCGCGCCCGCTCGCTGGCCTCCGGGCGCGAGGCCGGGGAGGCCATCGAGCGGCTGCGGGCGGTGGACGCGCTGCTGACCCCCGAGGAGCGGGCGCACGTCGTCTACGACCTGGGGGAGATCCGCGGGCTGGGGTACTACACGGGGATCCAGTTCGAGGTGTTCGTGGCCGGCGTCGGGCGCGCGGTGGGGTACGGCGGCCGCTACGACGGGCTCCTGGCGCTCTACGGCGCGGGGCGGCCGGCGGTGGGGTTCGCGCTGGAGACGGACGCGCTCGCCGAGCTCATCGGGGAGGCCCCGTGAAGGGCCCGCTGCGGATCGCCCTGCCGAAGGGGCGGATGATGGACGAGGCGCTCCGCCTCTTCGCGTCGCTGGGCTCGGGACTCGACGCCGCCGCGCGCGACTCGCGGCGGCTGATCCTCCCCTCGGCCGACGGGCGCTTCGAGTTCCTCCCGGTCAAGAGCGGCGACGTCGCCGTCTACGTGGAGGCGGGGGTGGCCGACGCGGGGGTGGTGGGGCTCGACGTCCTGGAGGAGGGCTCGCCCGACGTGCTGCGCCCGCTCGACCTGGGGTTCGGCGCCTGCCGGCTGGCGGTGGCGGCGCCGGAAGGCGCGCCGTACCCCGCGCTCCCCGGCGGGGGGACGCCGCGGGTGGCCACCAAGTACGTGGAGTCGGCGCGGGCGTTCTTCGCCGGGCGGGGGGTGCAGGTGGAGCTGGTGCGGATCTCGGGGTCGGTGGAGCTGGCGCCGCTCCTGGGGCTCTCGGACTGGATCGTCGACCTGGTGCAGACCGGGCGGACGCTGGCCGAGAACGGGCTGGTGGTGGTGGAGGAGATCGCCCCCTCCACCGCGCGCCTCATCGTCAACCGCGCCAGCCACAAGCTCCGGCTCGAAGACCACCAGCGCCTGATCGCCGACCTCGCGGCGGCGGCGGAGCGGTACGCGGGCGGATAGCCCCGCGGCCCTCGTCCTTCTTTCGATCCCCAGACGGTCCCGACCCGTGCCGAACATCCGCACCCTCCGCGCCGCGCCGCCCTTCGCCGAGCTGCGCGCGCTGGCCTCCGCCGCCTCGACCGACGACCCCGCGCTCCGCGAGGCGGTCGCGGGCATCGTGCGCGAGGTGGCCGCGCGGGGCGACGCGGCGCTGGTGGAGTACACCGCGCGCTTCGACGGCTTCGACGCCGGCTCGGCGGCGGGGCTGCGGATCGGGGCGGAGGAGCTGGAGCGCGCGGCGGCGTCCATCGACCCCGCGCTCCTGGGGTCGCTGAAGCGCGCGGCCGAGAACGTCCGGCGCTTCCACGAGCGGCAGCGCGAGCACGGCTTCGTCGACTGGCTCCCGGACGGCTCGCTCCTGGGCCAGCGGGTGACGCCGCTGCGGCGGGTGGGGATCTACGTCCCCGGCGGGCGCGCGGCGTATCCGTCGTCGGTGCTGATGAACGCCATCCCCGCGGCGGTGGCGGGGGTGGACGAGATCGCGATGGTGTCGCCCACGCCGGGGGGCGAGACGTCGGCCGTGGTGCTGGCCGCCGCGCACGTGGCGGGGGTGACGGAGGTGCTGCGGATCGGCGGGGCGCAGGCGGTGGCGGCGCTGGCGCACGGGACGGAGAGCATCGGGCGCGTGGACAAGATCGTCGGCCCGGGGAACAAGTGGGTGGCCGAGGCCAAGCGACAGGTCTTCGGGCTGGTGGACATCGACATGATCGCCGGCCCCAGCGAGATCCTGGTGATCGCCGACGAGACGGCCGACCCCGTGCACGTGGCCGCCGACCTGATCGGCCAGGCCGAGCACGACCCCGACGCCATCGCCTGGCTGGTGACGACCTCCGAGGCGCTGGCCGCCCGCGTCCCGGCGGAGGTCGACCGCCTCCTGGAGCGCAACCCGCGGCACGACGTGGCGCGCGAGGCGCTGGAGACGAGCGGGGCCATCGTGATCGTCCCCGACCTGGCGGCGGCGGCGGCGGCGGCCGACCTGCGGGCGCCGGAGCACCTGGAGCTCCTGGTGGCCGAGCCGCTGGCGCTGGCCGGGCGCATCCGGAACGCGGGCGCCATCTTCCTGGGCCCGTGGTCGCCCGAGCCGATGGGCGACTACTTCGCCGGCCCCAACCACGTGCTGCCCACCGGCGGCACGGCGCGCTTCGCCAGTCCGCTCGGCGTCTACGACTTCGTCAAGCGCACCTCGCTGATCGGCTACTCGCCCGAGCGCCTCCGCGCCCACGCGGACGACGTGATCCGGCTGGCGGAGTCGGAGGGGCTGCACGGGCACGCGGAGGCGGTGCGGGTGAGGCTGAGGGAAGGGAAGTCCTCACTCAGGACTCTCCCTTGGGAATCCGGTTGAAACCGGAACTGGAACGGCACGAAGTCCGCCTGCGCGGACTGCTCGCGGCGGACGGTGGAGGGAGGAGGAGAGGGGGCGCGTAGAACCTGTTCAGTCGAAGCGAAGGGGGAGGATGTCGCGGCACATCTGCTTCCAGTGCCTCTGCGGCGAGGCGGGGTTCGAGGGGATGAGCCGCTTCACGACGGTCGTGTGGGACGACCTGTACGGGTGGCTGGGGGCGCTGGGGGTCGAGAACCCGTACCGCTCCTCCTCGTCCGCGCCGGTGTCGGTGGACGGGGTCGACCTCCTGCGCTGGTGGGAGGACGTGCTGGGGTGGATGCACGCGGGGCGCGACCGGCTGCCGACGCTGTACGAGATCTGGCGTGAGCGCCCGCTCGAGGGCGGGACGGCGATGGAGACGGACGCGGGGTACTTCGCGTGGCGCGGCGCGGTCTACATGGTCGACACGAGCTACGACCGCCTCTTCGCCCTGCGCCTGCCCCCGGGCGAGGTGGAGACGCGCGCCGTCCCGTACGCGCTCCCGGTGCTGGAGCGGATCGCGCCGGAGCTGGACGGGGCCTTCCCGGAGGCGGACGAGATCGCGCTCGACGCGGCGGCCTTCGAGCGCATCTTCCAGGGCTCGCCGCTCATCCTGGAGCACGGCAACCTCCTCGACGTCTTCGCCGACGACCTCCGCGACGCCGTCGCCGTGGCCCGCCACGCCGCCAACCGCCGCGAGCCCGTCAGCCTGTTCGAGATCTGACCCGCCCTTTCGCGTTTTCGCACTTTCGCACTCACGCACTCACGCACTTTCTTTTCGGAGATCATCCGGTGAAGGTTCTCTACGCGCTCCTTTGCGAGGACGCCCACGACCGCAGCGACGGCCGGCTGGACGTGCACGGCGTCTTCCACCAGCTCTACGCCCCCGGCTTCCCGGCGCGGCAGGACCGCTTCACGCTGGCGATGGCGGTGGAGTGGGAGCCGCACGAGCTGGGGCGGATCGACTTCGCCATCGACCTCCTCGACCCCGGCAACGCCCCCGCGCTCAGCATCACCGGCCACACCGACGTCTCGCCCCGGCAGCCGCTGATGGGCCCGCCGCAGACGCGGATGCTGATGCCGCTGGAGAACATCGTCTTCCCCGCCGAGGGCACCTACCTCTTCGAGCTCAAGGTGGGCGAGACGCGCCTCCCCCTGGCCCCGCTGCACCTGATCGAGGACGCCGCGATGCGCTGACGCCGCGGCGAAGCCCCTCCCCGGAGGCCTGTCCGTGCACGACGCCGACCTCCCCCGGCCGCCCCGCCTCTCCGCGAGCGAGGCG
>DATACF010000104.1:0-4956 GCA_036259235.1 Longimicrobium sp.
GCCGTGGAGCCGCCGGGGCGGTTCCTCACTCCACCTCGACCGTGAGCCGCACCCCGGCCTTCCCCACCGCGAAGCTGGAGAAGTAGCCGGAGAAGCGCCCCTCCAGCGCGTCGCGCACCCGCTCGGCGGCGGCGCGGCCCTCGGCGAGGGCGAAGAGGGAGGGGCCGGCCGAGCTCATCATGGCGTAGAGGCTCCCCGCCTCGCGGGCCGCGCGCACGGACGCCTCCAGGATCTCGGGCTCCCAGTAGGCCAGGAGGACCTGGTAGGTCCCGATCTCGTTCAGCTCCCACCCCAGCCGCAGCAGCCCCCGCGCGTCGTTGCGCAGGAGGAAGGGCTTCAGCCGCCGCTCCACGAACGCCGTGTGCCGCTCGCCGAACTCGGCCTGGTACTTCTGGCACTCGATGGCGAGGAGCTCCTTCTCCTCCTCGTCGCCCACCCCCCGCGACGTCGTCTGGCCCAGCGCGCGGAGGCGCGCGTTCGCCAGCGCCGCCTTGTCGCCCGCGGCGGTCACCACCCAGATCCCGTCGAGGTCGGCGTGGCCCACGTGGCGCGCGTGCTCGTCGACCCACACCAGCCCGCCGTAGAGGAGGCACGACTCGCCCACCCCCGTGTCGAGCCCCCAGTAGACGTGCCGCTCGTCGGCGTTCTCGACGAAGTTCTGCGTGAGGATGTCCCACATCTCGGCGAGCGAGAAGGGGGTGCCGAAGAGGGCGTTGACCGCCGCCACCACCCCGGTGTTGAAGGTGACGTTCGACCCGTAGCCGCTGTGCACGTGCGCGATCCGGTCGGGGACCGAGATCCGCAGCCCCCCCTCGTACCCCACCATCTCGGCCATCAGCCGCGCCAGGTGCGCCGCGGTGGGGACGGGCGCCTCGACGCCGTCGCCCTCCGCCGTCACCTCGATCTCGCTGAGGGCCGCCGAGGTCGAGCACCCCAGCCCGCCCCCGCCGGGGACGACCGGCGCCATCTTCGAGAAGTCCCACACGTTGAAATGGAGGCGCCCCGGCGCCAGCGCCCGGGCCCGCGCGAACACCGGGCGCGCGGGGCGGCGCCACTCGGGGCGGATGCGGAAGTCCGTCCCGGGGAGGAAGTATCGCTCGGCCATCGCCGTCTCCTTGGGTCTCTTTCGGAAGGGAGGGCCGCCGGTCAGGCGGCTTCCATGAGGTACGCGATCTTGTTGAGCGCCTTCTCGCGGAGCCGCTCGCCCAGGAGCGCCCGCACCCGCGCGGCCAGCGCCACCCCCTCGGCCGCGTGCGCCAGCCCGAACTCCACCTCCACCAGCGCGCGCTCGGGGAAGGGGGAGTCGTGGAGCTCGTCGACGATCAGCCGGAGGCCCGCGTCGCTGGTGACGAGCTCCTGGACGCCCACCAGGAGGCGGGTGTCGGACGCCGTCACCGGCTCCCCCGTCTCGGTGGACGAGAGCCCGGGGTGGAGGATGAACACCGTGCGCGACTTGGCGATGCTCGCCGTCTTCCGTAAGCCCGCGGCGGCGTACCGCTCCATCGTCGCCTCGAAGTCGGCCCGCTCGCTCCGCTCGAAGCTCTGCACCAGCACGTGGTTCCCCCGCGCCTCGGCCGGCGCCCCCACGACCTCCTCCCGCCACGAGACGGCGATGACCTCGAAGTACGCGGGGCGCGGGTTGACCTGGTACTCGCGCGCGCGCACCGAGACGCCCTGCCGGAAGAGGGAGAGGCCGGGGGTGTCGTAGTAGTGGTCGCGCACCATCCGGAACCCCGGCCGCACCCCGGGGAGCGCCTCGTTGGCCACCGCCGCGCAGACGGCCAGCGTCTCGGCGGGGGAGGCGCCGGAGAAGAAGGAGATCTCCACCGGCGAGATGTGCACCCACAGCTCGCGGAGGTGGGGGGCGTGCGCGAAGAAGACGTCCGGGATCTCGACGCCGTCGAGGCTCCGGCCGCTCACCGGCGCCCCCCGGCCGCTCCCGCGGCGACCGGGGGAGCGTGGACGACGTGCAGATTGGCCCAAGATTCGCGCAGCATGCTCTCCAGGCGTCGCAATCCCCATTCCTCGGCGCGCCGGTGTCCCACGGCGGCCACGGCCATCCCCGTCTCCGCCACGGCCTCCCGCGCCGGGGCGCGCACCGGGGCGCTCAGCAGAACAGCTGGTGCGGGTGCCCGGCCGGGAGGGCGCCGGCGGTCCACACCAGCTGGAAGGGGCCGTGCGTGGCCCCGCCCCCGCCGCGGAGCCAGTTCTGCACGTAGCGCACGCCGTCGATCACCCGGTCTTCGGTGATGTGCGTGTGCCCGAAGACGTGCACCGACGCCCCGATCCGCCGGAGCTGCTGGTCGAGGAGCGCCGTGCCGGCCACCAGGGGGAGCCCCTTGAAGCGGAGGTAGCGCACCGGCGGCACCAGCTCGGGGCGGGGGACGAAGTGCGAGAACGTCACCACGGGGGCGTCGTAGCGCCGCACGTGGGGCTCGTTCAGGGTGAGGAAGTAGCGGTCGGGGCGGCCGACGTTCTCGGGCCAGCGGCAGAAGTAGCGGTCCGACCACGCCTCCAGCTCTTCCTCGCGCCCCTCGCGCGACACGTCGAAGTCGGCGTGGTACCACCCGAAGAGGGGGACGACCCACGTCCCCCCCACCCGCGCCGGGCGGGTGCGGACCCCCGCCGCGTCGCACGCCTTGAGGACGGCGTGGAACTTCTCGACCGAGTCGGCCGCCGCGGCGCTCCCGCGCACCCAGAGCTCGTGGTTGCCGGGGACGAAGAACACCTCGGCGAAGCGCGCCTTCAGGTGCCCCAGCGTCTCCGTGAGGACGTCGATGGAGTCGGCCACGTCGCCCGCCACGATCAGCGCGTCGTGGCGGAACTCGGTGGTCGACACGTCGTCCAGGCGCGCGCGGTTCTCGCGGAAGTCCGCGTGCAGGTCCGAAACGGCGAAGATGCGCATACGGGTAGAATACGGACGGCGGGGCGCTCTGTGAAGGCGCACCGCCGGAAAGTGTGCGAAATGGTGGGTGGTGGGTGCTGAGTCCTGAGTCCTAAGTGCCCAGTGCCCAGTGCCCAGGAAAGGACTCGTACGACACCAGGGTGTCATCCTGAGGCCCGGTCACACGGCGCCATGATTTGCGCGGAAGACGGCAGGGCCGTAAGGATCTCGCCGGGGAATGCGCGGGGGCCGCAGCGGAAGCGCGCACGGAGACCGCGTCCGCGACGGCGGTGCTCGATGCCCCGGCTTTTCCTCCCCGGCGTCGACGGAGGGACGTGCGGCCGCGGCTTCCGCGCGGGCTGCCGCGACGGGGATCGGGGTGGCCGCGGCTAGATCCTCACGGCCCTGCCATTCTTAGGACTCAGGACTCAGGACTTTTCTCTTCCTCACCTCGGCACCGGGAAGAGCAGCGACGACGCGACCTCGGGGCCGCGCATCTCCAGCTCGCACGCCGGGTGGCGGACGACCTCGACGGTGTGGTCGGGGTGGTAGACGACGCCGCCGCCGCGGGGGATGCCGAGGCCGCGGACGCCGCCGCCCTGCGAGGCGACGACGAGGCGGAGGGCGCCCCACTCGGTGGCCTCGGCGTGGGCGTCGACGACGTACGGGACGAGGCCGAAGGTGGGGAAGAGGGCGCCGGGCGAGGGGTCGCCGGCGGGCCACCCCAGCCGCCCCAGCTGCACCGCCCCCGCCGAGACGCCGACGAGGACGGCCCCCGAGAAGTAGCGGCGGACCACCGCCTCGCGGACGCCGCTGGAGGCGAAGGCGCGCCACCCGCGCTCCACGTCGCCGCCGGCCAGGAGGATCAGGTCGGCGCCCTCGAGGAAGGCGAGGTCTTCGGCGGAGGGGGAGGAGCGGACCAGCCGGCAGTCGGTGATCCCGGCCGACTCCATGGCGCCGGTGAAGATCTGGTAGAAGGCCGGCTCGTCGCCGTTGGAGGCGCCCAGGTACGCCGCGCGGGGGGCGGGGCTCCCGATCTGCCGCCGCAGCTCGTCGATGAACGGCGCGCCGTCGCCCTGCCAGAAGAGGAGCTGGCTGTCGGCCAGGAGGTAGATCGGCCGCACCGGCCCCGCCGCCTCGGCCACCCCCCCGAACGCGTCGGCCGTCGGGTATCCCACCATCGGAATCTCGCCCGTGAAGATCTTCGACATGCCCATGATGTTCTCTCCGCCGAATCCGTCGCCGTTCCCGGTATCATCCAAGCTCGACAAAGCCAAAAGCGCGCCAGAACGTGGACAGTGGCGCCACCGGGACGATTCGCGTCCCGAGTCCCCCCGTTACGGCCCTCCACGCCCGAAAACCTCACCCATCCCCATCACCTCACGCACTAACGCACTTACGCACTCCCCCGTCACCGGAAGAAGTTGAGGAACGCGGTGATGATGAGCGCGTTGGTGAAGTCGATGAAGAACGCGCCGACCATGGGGACGACGAGGAAGGCGCGCGGGGCGGGGCCGTAGCGCTCCACCAGCGAGCGCATGTTGGCCATGGCGTTGGCGGTGGTCCCCAGCATGAAGCCGCACCACCCGCCGCTCATGACCGCCGAGTCGTAGTCCTTCCCCATCATCGGGAAGATGGGCCAGAAGCAGACGAGGGCGATAAGGACGACCTGCGCGGCCAGGATGACGAGCATGGGGATGGCCAGCTCCTGGATCTCCCAGAGCCTGAGCGTCATCAGCGCCAGGACGATGAAGAGGGCCAGCGCCACGTTCCCCAGGTCGTCGATGACGCGCTGCGAGATCCCGATCCACCCGGTGGCGTCGTCGAAGTTGCGGATGACCGCCGCCACCAGCATGGCGCCGATGTAGGCCGGGAGCCGGACGCCGAGCGAGGTGAACCAGGCGCTCACCCACGACCCCACCCACATCGCCACCAGGATCAGCACCACCCCCTTGAGGAGGACGAACGACTCCTCGTCCTCGCCCACCGGCGCGTGCGCCTCCGGCTCGGGGAGCTGCCCCTCGACGATCTCCTCGGGCGACGCCGCCTCCACCGGGCGCCGCTCGCGGAGC
>DATACF010000105.1:0-6473 GCA_036259235.1 Longimicrobium sp.
CTTCAGTCCGCCGTCGCATCGTCCAGGGGGGCGGTGGGGATCACGTAGGTCTCGATCGAGAACCGGGCTTCGAGCTCGGGGGGGCCGTCTTCCGGCGCCCCCTGCGGGGCGCGGCCGCGGGCGCCGCCCGCGGGGGTCGCCGCGGGGCCGAGCTGGAGGTTGAGCGGGGTGACGATCCGTGGGAGCGACGCCACCCGGGTGAGGAACTCGCCGATCTCGTGGTAGCGGCCGAGGACCGCCATGTCGTAGACGCGGCGGGTGTAGTACGCCTCCTCGGTGGCGCCCACCGGCTGGATCAGCGAGATCTCGACCCCGGTCTGCTGCGCCTCGGCCGAGATGGCGTCCAGGAGGTCGGGGAGCTCCTCGCCGGAGGGGATCAGCCCCTCGACGACCTCGAGCTGGCGCCGGTAGAGCTCCAGCGCCTCCTCGGGGTTGTCCTCCCCGCGGGTGCGGGCGCGCGCCGTCGAGTTGGTCTGCTCCAGCGAGGCCAGGCGGGTCTCCAGCGACGCCACCTCGGCCGCGCGGGGCTCGTGGACGTAGCTCCACAGCCCGAAGGAGGCCGCCGCCAGGAGGACGGTGCCGTAGATCAGGTTCTTCCGCTGCTGCGGGTCGAGCGGGGGGAGCGCCATGGCTATTGCACCGTGAGGACCGGGACGGACTCGACGAAGGTGGAGTCGGCCTGCTCGAAGCGCGCCTCCAGCGTGAACTTGAGGAAGGTCCGCCCCTCGGTCTGCGTCTGCTCGCTGGTCACCAGCGCCACGTCGCGGACCATGGGCGAGGCCTCCAGGTTCTTCATGAAGCGGGTGAGCGCCTGCGTGGTGGCGGCGTTCCCCTCCACGTTGAAGGAGGGCCCCACCGGCTCGGGGGCCCGGACGGGCGCCGCGGCCTTCGCGCTGTCTCCCTTCTCGTCGTCCTTCTTCCCCCGCCGGCGCCCCTTGCGGGCGGTGTCGGCGGGGGCGGCGGCCACCGGCTCCGGCTCGTCGACCGCCGCGATGCGGGTGAGCCAGGTGTACGGCGGGACGGCGCGGCTCACCTCGTCCATCAGGTGGGGCCAGACGTAGCGCCGGGTGTCGACCTGGCGGATGACCTCGATCTTCTGCTCGATCGTGTCGCGCCGCCCCTCCAGCGACTCCATGAGGGCGATGGTCCGCGCCAGCCGCGCCGAGTCGGCCTCGGCGCGCTCGACCTGCGCCGCGAGCTCGGTCCGCTTCGCCCCGGTCCGCATGTAGTCCCAGGCGAAGAAGACCAGGACCAGGAGCGCGACGGCGCCGAGCCCCGCGACCCGCGGGTCGGCCCCCACCGAGGGGAGGGAGACGGAGCGGCGGGCGCGGGCCGGGGCCCGGCGCGCGGCGCCGCTGGGGAGGAGGTTGATCTCGATCAAGGGAGTCCGGCCCCTGTGGGTTTCTGGGAGTTCCCGCGCGGCCTAGCTGGCCGCGCGCAGCGCGAGCCCGACGGAGAGCATCAGCATCGGCGCCAGCTCGTCCACGGGGAAGACGGCGCCCACGCCGGGGCGGACCCGGAGGCGCTGCAGGGGGTTGGCCACCTCGGTGCGGGCCTTCAGCCGCGCCGCCACCACCTCCACCAGCCCGGGGATCCGCGCGCCGCCGCCGCTCAGGTAGACGCGCTGCAGCCCGCCCCCGGCGTCGCTGACGGCCAGGAAGGCCACCGCCCGCTCGATCCCGATCGCCAGCTCCTCGCTCCCCTCGGTGAGGAGGTCGCGGAACTCGCCCGTCCGCTCGCTCCGCCCCTGGAGGACCGCCTCGGCCTCCTCGGCCGAGAGCCCGTGGAGGCGGCGGAGCTCCTCGCGGAGGCGCCGGGAGCCGAAGGGGACGTCGCGGGTGAGGATCAGGGTGCCGTCCTGGAGGACGTTCACCGTCGAGATCTCGTGCCCCACGTTGACCAGCGCCACCACCCCGGTCATGGCGTCGGGGTAGTTGTACTCGAAGGCGTTGTGGAGGGCGAAGGAGTCGACGTCGATGACGGCCGGGGCGAGCCCCGCGTCACGGAGCAGCGTCACCCGCTGGTCGACCACCTCGCGCTTGGCGGCCACCAGGAGGACGCTCATCTGGAGGCCGTCGTCGAGGGGGTCGAGGATCTGGAAGTCGAGCTGCACGTTCTCCATGTCGAAGGGGACGTACTGCTCGGCCTCCCAGCGGATCACCTCGCGCGCGTCCGCCTCCTTCATCCGGTCCATCTGGATCTTCTTGACCATGACGTCGCGCCCTCCCACCGAGGCCACCAGCCGCTTGGGCTTGAGCCCCGCCGTGTCGAGGAGGGTGCGGACGGTCTCGACCACGAGGGGCGGGTCCATGACCTCCCCCTCCACGATCGCGTCGGCGATCAGCGGGGTGTGGGAGACGTGGACGAGCTCGGGCTCGGACCCGGAGTGGTCGACGACGGCGACCTTGATGAAGCCGCTGCCGATGTCGAGCCCCACCGTGGTACGGGTGCGGCGAAGGAGCGAAACCATTTGGGAGTGCGAAAGGGTTCCGGACTTGGGCCGCAAAGCCGCGGGGCGGCAATGCAGGTTAAGCGTGGGTATGGGGGGAGGATGCGAACACGATAGCGCGCCGGGGTGCGGGAGTCAAGGACGCCCGCACATTTCCCCATTGAGTCCTCTTTACCGCACCAGCTCGAACCAGGCGAACGTGGGCGTGCTGGGCGCCGCCTGGATCGGGTTGTTGTTGATGGCCTGCTGCACTTCGTTGAGCGCGCACTTGTTGTACTGGATCACGGCGCCCGAGGAGAGGTCGCTCCCGTCGCCCTCGCCGATCGAGTTCTCGCACTCGCCGGAGGCGTTGTCGCCGCAGATCTCCAGGTCGCCGAGCCCCAGGAGGGCGCCCTCGATCTTGGAGCCGCCGGAGCCGCCGGAGCCGCCGTGGATGTCCGTGTTCCCCTCGACCAGGATGATCCCCTTGAAGACGAAGCCGCCGGTGATGCGGAGGTCGCCGTTGAGGACCACCAGCATCCCCTGCCCGTAGTCGCCCTGGATGCGGACCTCGCCGCGGGCGCCGCTGGCCGTCGAGGCGTCGATGGCCACGAGGGGGAAGCGGGTGGCCGAGCTCCCCGGGCACCCGGTGATCAGCTCCTGGGGGCACCCCCAGTTGATCCGCGGGTCGGTCTGGGTCCCGTTGGGCTTCCCCGGGAGCGTCGAGAAGGGCGCGTCGGGGAACCACCGGCGCCCGAACTTGACGTCCGCGTGGTCGGCGATCTCGATCAGGTCGAGCCCGTTGAGCGTGTGGGCGGCGAGCTGCTCGCGGTTCCCGGCGAAGGTCGAGGTGTCGTTGCCGATGTTGGTCTTGGCCTGCCCCGAGAGCGTCAGCGTCGTCCCCGCCGCGTGGAGGACGGCCGTCCCGGCCACCTGCCCCGCGCAGAGGTTGGACGACTTGTTGATGTCGATGCTCCCGGAGATCTTGGTGTTGTTCCCCAGGGTGGCGCCCGCGTTGATGTTGAGGTTCATCAGCTGGATCGGGACGTCGACCATGGCGATCAGGCTCCGGCCGCCCCCGTCGGGCTCGGCGCGGACGGCGTAGACGACCCGCTCGCGGTTGGTGACGGCGCCGCCGATCACCACGTCGCGGTGGAGGCGCCAGACGTCGATGTCGAGGTCGGGCCCCGAGGTCGGCGTGAAGGTGGCGCCGCTGACCGCGGAAAGGTCGGCCCCCTGGGTGGCGACGTACTCCTGGATCCCGCCCTCGACCTGGAAGAGCGACTGGGTGGCGTCGCGGTGCGCGTTGGTGACCGCGGCCTCGGTCGACGAGGTCAGGAGCGCCGCGGTGACCATCACCGAGACCGCCACCAGCCCCAGGAGGGCGAGAGGGAGGGCGATGCCGCGCCGGTCGAGGCGCGCGTTCGGGGACTGCTCGGAGTTCGGGGAGTCCATGGCGGTCACTGGTTGCGGAGGTAGACGGTCACCGAGTCCTGCCGGGTCTGCACGCCGCCGTACGCCTCGCTCCGGCTGCGCGTGGTCAGGAGGACCTTGATCCGGCGCACGTCGTCGAGGAGGGTGGCGTCGTTCCCCGGCGCGGCCATCGGCCCGCCGGTGGTGGTGTTGTAGTAGACGAACTGGAGGCTCGCGTCGTCGGGGATCGGCCCCGCCAGCGGCTGCTGCGCCCCCGGCTGCCCGTTGCCGCGGCGCACCCAGACGAAGCCGTCGTCCTCGCTCTCGGCCGCGTCGTACTCGACGACGGTGGCCAGGATCACCGGCTTCCCGCGCACGACCGCGGGGAGGTTGACGCCGTTGAACTGGTATCCCTGCGTGGTGCCGGGGGTGGCCCCGTTGGCGGCGCAGTCGCCGCCGGTGGCGGCGTAGTTCGCGATGCTGGCCACCTGCGACCGCGCGCCCCCGTTCCCGGTCTCCCAGTCCGGCGCCGGCCGGGTGGCGGGGGCCGGATCGGTGATCAGCGCCCCCTGCTGCAGCTGCTGGTCGGCGATCAGCGAGGTGACGTTGGCGTTCTGCACCCCGGTGGTGACCATCCCCGCCGGGAGCTGGGGGAAGACGGCCCGCACGATGATGTTCCCGACCGACGAGCACGCCACGCCCCAGGCGCGGGGCATGAGGAACTGGATCGAGTTGTCGGTCCCCTCCAGGAGCGCCGCCGGCGGGAGCGCGCGCAGCTCGCTGGCGATGACCTCCAGCGCGCCGCGGAGGTTCTGGTTGACCTCCTCCTGCGCGCTCTCGACGGCCATGAAGCGCGTCTGGTTGCGCAGGAAGTTGAACATCGCGATGGAGAAGATCCCCGCGATGAGGAGGGCGACGACGAGCTCGACCAGGGTGTAGCCGCCGCGGCCCAGGAAGGGCTTACGGGGCGACGGGCGCGGCGGGCGGGTTGAAGACATTGGCGCTCAGGCGGATGGAGTCGTTGGCGGAGATCATCCCGCGGTCGGCGTCGGGGATCACGGTGACGCTGACCTGCGTCACCCCTCCCCCGAGCGGGGCCAGCTGGGTGCGCATGGTCCCCCCGGAGACGGGGACCGTCCCCTGGGTGACCGCCCAGCCGTTGCGGAGGCGGACGACCGACTCCTCGAGCTGGGAGGTGGCGATCTGGGTGAGGGCCGTCTGGCGCTGGGCCTTGTTGACCAGGCGCATGGCCCCGATCCCCATCGCCTCCAGCGCCAGGAGCCCCACCGAGAGGATGACCAGGGCGATGAGGATCTCGACCAGGGTGAAGCCGGCGTCGCGCCGGGCGCGCTTACTTGTACTCACGGAGGACCCTCCCGACGCCGGTGACCTGGAGCGTGGTGCTGAAGTCGCCGCGGGTGACGGTGACGGCGTTGTCGCCGGTGCTCAGCATCCCCCGCGAGTCGAAGCCGATGACGGCGTCGGTGGGGGTGATCCCGAAGCCGCGGTAGTCGTGCGCGAGCGGGACGCTCTTGACCTCGTCGGCCTCGGTCCCGTCGGGGTTGAGGACCACGACGCGGTACGAGGCGCCGCCCGTGACCTGCACCTGCGTGGTGCGCCCCTCGCGGATGGCGGTCATGCGGGCGAGCATGAGGTCGTTGACGACGCGGTCGCTGGCGCTGCGCGCGCGCGTCACGTTGACGAACCCCTCGATGCGGGGGGCGGCCATGGCGGCGAGGATTCCGATCAGCGCCAGGACCGTCACCAGCTCCAGCATGGTGAACCCGGCGCGGCGGTGGGGGCCGCCGAAGATGTGGGTGTGCATGCCCTCGGCGAAGGCGAGTTCCATGCCCTCCCCCGAAGTCGTTGCAAATCCAGCATCTTCGCCTCTGCAACCCCTTCCCGTAGCAGCGACATTCTTTCCACCCCGGAAATCTTTGCCCGCCCTAACCCTGCCCCCCGCCGGATCTTGCAAGGGTATCGTGCGTTTCGCGGCGGGGGCGTCATGACGGTCAGAAGCGGCGGAAGATCCGCCCCGCCACCGAGAGGGTGAGCGAGTCGCGCACCTGGCCGCGGACGGCGGTCGCGCGGATGGTGCGGTTGGCGAAGGGGACGAGGAGGCCGCGGGAGTTGAAGGCCACCGTGTCGGAGTTGGTGTACTCGAGGCAGACGCGCGCCCCGTCCATCCGCACGGAGGTGGAGCGGACCACCCGCGCCGGGCGGGCGACGACGACGTAGCGGTGCCCCGCGCGCCGTCCCCCGCAGTCGCCCGAGGCCTGGAAGCGCACCACGGCGCCCCGCCCCGACCGCACCGCCTGGATCCGCGCGTGGGCGAGGTCGGTGGCCACCAGGTTGAGCGCCGCCTGCACCCGCACCTTCGCCGTCCACCGCCGCAGCGACGGCCCCGTCATCGCCGCCGCCACGCCCAGGATCACCAGCACCATCATCACCTCCACCAGCGTGTACCCCCGCGTCGTCGCCCCCATCGTCCCCTCCCCCGCCGCCCCGCGGCGCGCGTCTCCCGTGAGTGGCCGGAATGGCGATATCGTCCATCCCGTGCGGTTTTTCGCGTCCAACGTGTGCGCTTTGAATCGCGAGCGCAAGGGTCTCGTTTCGCGTAAAACGAAGCGCC
>DATACF010000106.1:0-6645 GCA_036259235.1 Longimicrobium sp.
GCCCGCACCGCGGGCTCCCCGGGAATCGCCGAGAGATTGCAGATGGAGAAGATCATCCAGGCCGCCGTGGAGCGCGGCGCCAGCGACCTGCACATCAAGTCCGGGGACGTGTTCCGCGCCCGGATCAACGGGCAGCTCGTCCCCCTCACCAAGCAGCGCCTCTCCCCGGAGCAGACCCGGCAGATCGCCCTGCAGCTCATCCCCAACGAGCGGGACCGGCAGCGCCTGGACGAGATGCAGGACTACGACTGCTCGTGGGGGCTCCCCGGGGTGGGGCGCTTCCGGGTGAACATCCTCCGCCAGCGGGGGAGCTTCATGATCGTGATGCGGGTGATCCCCATCGAGATCCCCACCTTCGACCAGCTGGGGCTCCCGGCGGTGCTGACCGACATCGCCGGCAACGAGCGCGGGCTGGTGCTGGTGACCGGGGTGACCGGGTCGGGGAAGAGCTCGACGCAGGCGGCGATGATCGGGCACATGAACCAGCACATGCGCCGCCACGTGGTGACGCTCGAGAACCCGATCGAGTTCCTCCACCGCGACGTCAACTGCTCCATCACCCAGCGCGAGATCGGCGTCGACACCGAGAGCTTCCGGATCGGGCTCCGCGCCGCGCTCCGGCAGGACCCGGACGTCATCCTGATCGGCGAGATGCGCGACACCGAGTCGATCGACATCGCGCTCAAGAGCGCCGAGACGGGGCACCTGGTGATCTCGACGGTGCACACCAAGGACGCGGCGTCGACCATCTCGCGCCTGGTGGCCGTCTTCCCCCCCGACGAGCAGCCGGTGGTGCGGATGCGCCTCGCCGAGTCGCTCCAGGCGGTCGTCTCGCAGCGGCTCCTGCCCCGGAAGGACGGGAAGGGGCGGGTGCTGGCCGCCGAGGTGATGGTGGTGACGGGGACGATCCGCGACTGCATCGCCGACCCGGCGCGGCTCAGCGAGATCCGCGAGCTGATCGCCGAGGGGCGGACGACGTACGGGATGCAGACCTTCGACCAGTGCCTGATGGACCTCGTCACCGAGGACCGCGTCGACTACGGGGTGGCGAAGGCGGCGGCCACCAACCCGGGCGACTTCGAGCTCAAGATGAACATGCTCTCGGGCCGGAGCGCCGGGGGGTCGATGAGCCAGTCGTACTTCTGAGCCCGTCTCGCCCGGCGGAGGTCCTTTCCTTCGCCCGTCTGAAACACCTGGGACGGCGCCTGCGTCTTCCATCCTGGGCACTGGGGACCGGGCACTGGGGACTTTCTTTCGCGAGGAGAGCGCCGTGGAGTACGCGCTGCTGGTGCTGGCGCAGGTGGCGGGGCTGCTGCTGATCCCGTTCGGGCTGCCGGGGACGTGGGTGCAGGTGGTGGCGCTGGCCGCCTTCGGCTACTGGACGCGCTTCGCCACCGTGGGGTGGGGCGCGGTGTTCGTCGCGCTGGCGCTGGCCATCGTGGCCGAGGTGCTGGAGTTCTGGCTGGGGGGGCGGTACGCGCAGCGCTACGGCGGGAGCCGGCGCGCGGGGTGGGGGGCCATCCTGGGGGGGCTCGTCGGCGCGGTGATCGGGATCCCGGTCCCCATCGTCGGGAGCGTGATCGGGGCGTTCGTGGGGGCCTTCGTGGGGGCGGCGCTCCTGGAGATGACGGTGAAGTCGGAGTGGCGGGCGGCGGCGCGGGTGGGGTGGGGCGCCTTTCTGGGCCGGCTTGTTGCGGTAGCGATGAAGTCGGGGATCGGCGTCGCCATCGCGGCGCTGGCCCTGCTGTCGGCGCTCCCGTAGAAATCCGTAGAAAGAGGGCAGGCATCCACGCGTCCCGAACCGACCCACAGAGCCGTGCCGTGACGCAGGAGATCGCATCGACGGTCATGGTCCTGGAGCTTCTCGAATCGCTTCTCGCCGCCCCCGGCCTCCCCGGGGGCTTCGCTCTCCTGTTCGACAAAGTCTTCGCGCGGTCCGAGCGCGTCGCCGCCCTCGCCGAGCGCCGCGGCGCGCTCCACGGCGTCGCGGGGCGCGGCGTCCCCGAGGCCGCCGTCCGCGCGCTCTCCGTCCGCCCGGGCGACGACACCCCCTTCGCCCGCGCCCTCCACGACGGCGCGGCGCTCTCCGTCGTCGCGGAAGGCCCGGAGCTCCTGGGTATCTTCCCCTTCGCCGTCCTCCCCTTACGCGCCCCCGACGGGCGGCTGTTCGGCGCCGTCGTCGTCGACGCGGACGACCCCGGCCTCGAGGAGGCGGCCGCCGTCCTCGCCCGCGCCGCGCCCGCGCTGGCGGCGCTCCACGAGCGCGAGCGCGGCCGCAAGGCGCTGGCCGCGGCCGAGCGGCGGCGCGACGTGCTGAAGGGGATCTGCGACGCGCTCTCGGACCCCGTCCTGGTGGCCGACGCGCGCCACGACATCGTCCTCGACAACCGCCGCGCCCGCGAGCTCTTCGCGTCCGGCGACGGCGGCGGCGACCCCGAGCGGCGGCGGCGGGTGGAGATCAACCACCACCTCCTCTCGTCGTTCCTGGCGCGCGCCCCCGCCGGCGACGGCGCGGCCGAGCTGACGCTGGTGGAGCCGGACACGGGGGCCGACCTCCGCTTCGAGGTGGCGGCCTCGCCCCTTCCCGAGGGGCTGGGCGCGCCGGGGAGCACCGTCTTCCTCCTCCGCGACGTCACCGCGCTCAAGCGGGCCTCCAACGACCTGGAGCACCAGTTCCTCAAGGCCCGCCGCGCCGAGTCGCGCTCGCGGCGGGAGCGGGACCGCCTCGACCTGATCCTGGCCAGCGTCGGCGCCCCCATCCTGGTGACCGACGACCGCTCGGCGGTGGTGCTGATGAACCGCGAGGCCGAGCGGCTCTTCGAGGCGCCCCCCGGCTCGGCCGCGGGAGAGACGGCCGAGGGGAACGAGGCGCGCTTCGCGGGGCTGGTGGCCGACTTCGCCCGCTCCCCCGACGCCGAGCGGACCGCCGAGATCCGGCTGGTCGACCCCGCCACCGGCGCCGTCGTCCCGGCCCGCATCGTCTCGGGGAAGATCACCGACGAGCGGGGCGCGCTCCAGGCCGTCGTCTCCGTCTTCCACGACCAGTCGCGCGAGGCCGAGGTGGCGCGGCTGGCCGACGAGCTGGCGCGCGCCAACGAGGGGCTGGAAGACCGGGTCCGCGAGGCCACCATGGAGCTGGAGGAGCGCAACCGCCGGCTCGAGTGGCAGCAGCACGAGCTGGAGCGGGCGTACCGCCTCAAGAGCGAGTTCCTGGCCTCCATGAGCCACGAGCTCCGCACCCCCATCAACGCGCTCCTGGGCTACGCCTCGCTGATGCGCGACCGCGTCTACGGCGACCTCACCCCCCGGCAGGAGGAGGCGCTGGCGCGGATGCACCGGGCCAGCGAGCACCTCCTGGAGCTGGTCAACGACATCCTCGACCTCGCCAAGATCGAGGCGGGGAAGATGCCCGTGCACGTCGAGCCGGTCGACCTCCCCGCGCTCCTGGCCGAGCTGGGCGAGTCGGTCGAGCCGCTGGTCCGCCGGAAGCGCCTGGGCTTCGCCGTCGAGACGCACCCGGGGCTCCCGATGGTCGAGACCGACCGGACGCGGCTGAAGCAGATCGTCCTCAACCTCCTCTCCAACGCCGTGAAGTTCACCCACCACGGCGAGGTGCGCCTCCGGGCGCGGCCGGTCGAGGAGGGGGTCGAGATCTCCGTCTCCGACACGGGGATCGGGATCGCGCCGCACGACCTGGAGACGATCTGGGACGACTTCCGCCAGGTCGACCAGTCGTCCACCCGCGAGTACGGGGGCACGGGGCTGGGGCTCTCCATCGTCCGCAAGCTCATGGCGCTCCTGGGGGGCACGGTGCGGGTGGAGTCGGAGGTGGGGAAGGGCTCGGTCTTCATCGCCACCCTCCCCCTGCGCACCCGCCCCCTCCCCGAGGGCGAGGAGGCGGCGCGCGCGGCCAACCTGGCGCCGCCCCCCGAGGCGGGCCCGATCGGGGGCTGACCGTGAGGCCGCCCACGGGCCCCTCGCGCGCCGCGGAGCGCCGGCACGAGGGGATCGAGTACGAGATCGCCCAGGAGAAGGCGGCCGCCCTCGGCCGGAGCGCCCGCCGCCTGGAGGACGCCCTCTCCGCGCTGGCCGCCTTCGACGCCGCCCCGCCCCCGCGCGACCCCGCGCGCCGCGAGGCGCTCCTGCGCGCGGCGGGCGAGACGCTCTGGTACTACGTCGTCCAGCGCGAGGCCGTCGGGATGCGCGACACCGAGGTCGTCATGCGCGAGCTCCGCGTCCCCCGCGAGGTCCAGCTCCGGATGGGCGTCTTCCCGTCGCGCGAAGACCGCTAACGGCTTAATCTCTCACAGGGGGCACAGAGGGCACGGAGGGGCTCCGTCGCGAACGAAGTTCCCCCTGTGTCCCCTGTGCCCCCTGTGAGAGGCCTGCCGTAGAAGCCTGTCGAAACCACGGATGATGGAGATGGACGCGACCTTCTTCGACACGCAGGACGAGTTGCGGAGGTGGCTGGAGGAGAACCACGCCGCGGCGGCGGAGCTGTACGTCGGCTTCTACAAGAAGGGCTCGGGGAAGACCGGGATCACCTACGCCCAGGCGCTCGACGAGGCGCTCTGCTTCGGGTGGATCGACGGGGTGCGGAAGCGGATCGACGACGCGCGCTTCACCATCCGCTTCACCCCCCGCAAGCGCGGGAGCACCTGGAGCGAGGTCAACGTCAAGCGCGCCGGCGAGCTGGAGGCCGAGGGGCGGATGACGCCCGCCGGCCTCGCCGCCTTCCGCGCGCGCGACGAGAAGAAGACCGCCGCCTACTCGTACGAGGCCCGCGAGCGCCCGCTCGACCCCGCGCTGGAGGAACGCTTCCGCGCCAACGCGGACGCCTGGGACTTCTTCCAGGCGCAGCCGCCGTACTACCGGCGCACCGCGCAGTGGTTCGTGATGAGCGCCAAGCGCGAGGAGACGCGCCTCCGCCGCCTGGCGCGTCTGATCGACGACTCGGCGGCCGGGCGCCGGCTGGAGGAGGTCACCTACAAGCAGCCGAAGAAGCTGGACGGGGATGCGCGTTGACACCCGCCCCCGGGCGGCCTAGCTTGAGCACAGGATGCGTGAAGCGCGGTCCCACCTTTCTGGCGGGGCCGCGCTTTCGTTCGTGGGCTCCCCGGCGCGATCCGTGCACCGGCCGGGCGCGGTTTCCGGGGAGCGAGGCCAAGTTCCGGACGGCGGGTGGAGATGAGCAAGGGAACGTGCGTGGTGATCGTCGGCTCGCAGTGGGGCGACGAGGGGAAGGGGAAGGTCGTGGACGTCCTCGCCGAGGAGGTCGACATCGTCGCCCGCTACCAGGGCGGCGCCAACGCCGGGCACACCGTCCACGTGGGCAGCGAGGAGTTCATCCTCCACCAGATCCCCTCCGGCATCCTCCACGAGGGGCGGCGCTGCCTCCTGGGGAACGGCGTCGTCTTCGACCCCTTCCAGTTCTTCGAGGAGCTCGACGCCATCACCGCCCGCGTCCCCGACGCGGAGAGCCGCGTGGGCGTCAGCGGGCGCGCCAACCTCCTCCTCTACTACCACAAGCTCCTCGACCGCGCCGCCGAGGCCCGCCGCGGCGCCGGGAAGATCGGCACCACCGGCCGCGGGATCGGCCCGGCGTACGAGGACAAGGTGGCCCGCCAGGGGATCCGCGTCGCCGACCTCCGCGACGCGGCCCGCGCCGAGTCGCTGCTGCGCGCCGCCGCCGAGCGCGTCAACGAGCGGCTGGGGATGCTGGGGGCCGAGGAGAAGGTCGACGCCGACGTCCTCGTCCGCGACGTGATGGGGATCCGCGAGCGGCTCCTGGCGCTGACGGTCGAGACGGGGCGCGTGATCTCGGACGCGCTCAAGGAGGGCCAGCGGGTGCTTCTGGAGGGGGCGCAGGGGGCGCTCCTCGACGTCGACCACGGGACCTACCCGTACGTCACCTCGTCGAACACCACGGCCGGCGGCGCGGCGGTGGGCGTGGGGATCGGACCCACGCGGATCGACGACGTGCTGGGGGTGGTGAAGGCGTACACGACGCGCGTCGGCGAGGGGCCGCTCCCCACGGAGTTCCCGTCGCCGCTCCAGGAGCAGGTGCGCGAGCTGGGGGGCGAGTTCGGCGCCACCACGGGGCGGCCGCGCCGGTGCGGGTGGTTCGACGCGGTGGTGGTGCGCTACGCCGCGCGGGTGAACGGGCTCACCGGCCTCGCCGTCACCAAGCTCGACGTCCTCGACACCCTCCCGGAGCTGAAGATCGCCACCCACTACCGCGCGGGCGGCGAGCTCCTGGACGAGTTCCCCGGCGACCTGGCGCTCCTGGACGAGGCCGAGGCGCAGTACGAGACGCTTCCCGGATGGCAGACTCCTACCTCCGGCGCGCGGCGGTGGGAAGACCTCCCCGAGGCGGCGCTGGCGTACCTGCGGCGGCTGGAGGCGCTGACGGGCGTCCCCATCTGGTACGTCTCCGTCGGCACCCGCCGCGACCAGATCATCCACGTGGAGCAGCATGGATAGGAGAGTACCAAGTACCAGGTACCAAGTACCAAGGGGGGATGACGGCGACTCGGAACTCGGTACTTGGAACTTGGAACCGGGTGGGGAGGAGCGGAGCGGGGCCGTCCGGCACGTGAAGCCGGCGGTGCGGCGGCTGGAGGCGTACACCCTCAGGCACTACCA
>DATACF010000107.1:0-8301 GCA_036259235.1 Longimicrobium sp.
CCCCGTGGCGAGGAGGACGGCGGCGGGCGGGAGGACGCGTGCCGCGCGCGGCCCCCTCATGGGAGCTTCGCCCGGCCGACGGTGTTGGCGTCGGTGCCGAACCACACCTCGCGGGTGGGGGCGTGGAAGACCATGTGCCGCACCGACCCGCCGCCGCTGGGGATGGGGGTGGCGCCGGTGAAGCGCCCGGCCCTGGTATCGAACCCCACGAAGCGGTTGGGCTCGGCGCCGGTCTCCACGAACCAGACGACGTCGCGGTCGTCGACGGCCATGGCGTACGGGCGGGCGCCGGCGCCGCCGGGCATCTCCCACTCGCGGAAAGTCCGGGCGGCGGGGTCGTAGCGCCCCAGCTTCCCCTCGGCGTAATCGACGTACCACACGGCGCCGTCGGAGGTGAGCCCGATCCGCCGCGTCCGCGCCCCCTCGCGCGGGAGGGGGAGCTCGGTGAGGCGCATGGTGGCCGGGTCGACGGTGGCCAGCTTGTTGGTGCCGAAGAGGTTGAGCCACGGCCGCCCGGCGTCGTCGACCACGATCCCGTACGGCCGCGCCCGCTCGGTGGGGACGCGGACCAGCCGCACCTCGCCGGAGGCGGGGGTGAGGCGGCCCACGAAGTTGCCCCCCTGCACGGTGAACCAGAGGTCGCCGTCCGGGGCGAAGACGAGGGTGTGGGGGTCGCGCGCGGCGGCGTCGGGCATGGGGAAGCGGCGGACCTCGCCGGTGGCCGGGTCGAGGCGGCCGATGTGCCCGTTCCCGTTCCCCGCGTACCACACCGCGCCGTCGGGGCCCACCACCAGGTTGTGCGGGAGGGCGCCCGCCTCCAGCTCGTACCGCCGGAACCGCCCCGAGGCGGGCTCCAGCGAGGCGACGTAGTTCCCCCGCTGCCCCACGAACCAGACGCGCCCGTCGGCGCCCACGTACGGGTCGCGCGGGCGGCTCTCGGCGTACGGCACCGGCCACTCGCGGATCTCCACCCCGCTGAAGGGCGCCTCGGCCGCCAGGAGGAGCGGCAGGGCGAGGAGGGCACTCATCCGTCTCATATGGTCACCTCCGATCGTGCGGATGGGACACGGAAGGAATCTCCCGCCACGAGGGCGGGCGGGGGCTCCCGGAGCTGCGCGGTCCCGAAATGTTGCGACGAAGCACGGACGAGGGCAACCGGGGCGGAGTCAGACAAAGGGAAGAGGAAGAATTGAGAGCGGGTTGATCCAAGAGGGGAAATCGGGTTGAGGCGTCCATCCTAAACAATGGAGAACGGAGCAGATCTGCCCCGGCGCCTCTCGCCGCGCCGCGTGAACGCCCGACCCAGGAGAATCCTATGTTCCGCTCCCCGATGTCGACAGCCCTCGCCCTCATGCTTTGCAGCCCTGGTATCCCGCTTACCGCTACACCGGGACACGCGCAGGCTGGCAGGTTCATCGAATGCCGCTGGGGAACGCTCAATTCAGATTGCGAGGCACACCTCGAGACAGATCAGAAGAAGGTCGCTGTCGCGTTTCGTATGCGCGAGCACCTTCCCCGCCCAGCAACCGCCACCCTCGTCGCCAGCGAGTGCTGCGTGGACAGCACGTCCGTTGCCGCGGATGCGAATGGGTTCGTTTCGTTCACCTGGGCTGGAGAGAGTGCCCCGAAGAAGAAAGTGACCATTCGGGTCATCGGAAGCACCTCTAACCCAGAGGGCATCACGACTCCATGGGAGGAGCAGATCGCCCTGATCCCTCCCGACGAGGAAAAGCTCAGGACGATGGTGGTATCTCCCCTGGACACGACGGACACATACGTCTGGCTCCGGAACACCTTCGTTCCCACCCCGATCCATGTCGAGGTGAACAACATCGGGGGAAGCCCGAGTGAGGAGGGGTGCGCGAAGCTTCGCTTTGCGTTCCAGGCGCTACTCGAAGGGAAGGCTACGCCGGACAGCGGCCGTGCTCGACTGCAGCGTTCAAGCAGACACCCGTTCCACCCCGTGTGCGTCGTCGAGACACGCTGGAAGCTTTCCGACGGTGCGGGGAGACAGCACCTCGAGTTGACGCTCGGCGACGACAAAACCTTCAAGACCCGGCGCGTCCGCATCGCCGGGATCGCCCGTCAGGGTCCCCGTCTGGCAGCGGGCCTGGGATTTTTCTCAAACATTCGACGCGACGACCGGATCGTCTGCCGCACCGTGGAACAGCACGACAAGTGTCGTGACGTCAAGGCGGCCGACCTTCCCAAGGAGATCACGATCGGTGGGCGGAACGCCAGCGGCATGGAGCCGTATTTCGGGCTCGAACTCCCTATTTTCCTGCGGAACGAGCCCGATAACATCGTCGAGAGGCTTCTCTACCAGCACACGCGGATCTTGGTCGGAACGACTTTCGAGCGACCGGAGGAGAATTACTTCATTGGTGTCGCGCTCCTGCCGATCCTTTCCAGCGCGGCGGAAGAATCCCCATTCCAGATCACGATGGGGTTGGGCGCGGGGTTCCGCGGCATGTACGGTGGGATGTCGCTGGACGCGGCCGTGCTGGTGAAGCCGATTCTTTCGGTGTTCGGCGTCGCGGGGTTCTGACGGTGGAGTCCGTACTCCACCGCTTGCAACCCCATTCTCCGACCCAAAGATTCGGGTGGCTGCTCGCCTGCGAACCAAAGACTCGGCGACCGTGATATGCGATCCTTCCCCGACCGCTGGATCCACGGCGCGCCCGACTGCGCCGCGAGCGACGACCCGGAGTTCCAGGCGCACTGGATGGTCGCGCGCACCTGCGTCCTCCGCCAGAGCAAGTGCGTGACCTTCGAGGCGCCGTTCCTCTACCTCCTCCTGGGCGAGCGGACGGCGCTCCTCCTGGACACCGGCGGCGAGCCGGACGCGGGGGGCGACCTCGCCATCCGCACGGTCGTCGACGGGCTCCTGGCCGCGCACCCGGAGCTGGAGCTGGTCGTGGGGCACACGCACTCCCACGGCGACCACGTCTTCGGCGACCGGTACTTCGTGGGCCGGCCGAACACGCGCATCCTCGGCCACCGCGTGGACGACGTGCGGGCGGCGTACGGGATCGGGGCGTGGCCGGAGGGGAGGGGCAGGATCGACCTGGGCGGGCGGCCGCTCACGGTGGTCCCCGCGCCGGGGCACGAGCCGGCGTCGGTGTGCTTCCACGACGCGGAGCGCGGGCTCCTCCTCACCGGCGACGTCCTCTACCCGGGGCTCCTGACGCGAGCTTCGCGGCCACGCACCCGGTGGAGCACGTCCTGGGGTGCCACGTCGAGATGAAGCGCTCGCCCGGCGAGTGGTATCCGCTCGGGACGACGTACCAGCCGGACGAGCACGTCCTCCAGCTCACCGCCGCCGACCTGCGCGAGTGGGCGGAGGCATGCGAGGAAGTCGTCGACACGCCGGGGCCGATCGTGCGCGGCGCGTTCGTCGTCCAGCCGGTGGAGGAGTAAAAGCAGTCGAGGAGGCGAAGCTCGGTTCGGTGCTCCTTTCTCACCCTCAAACCCGGAGGCCCGGGCCCCGCCCGGGAAAGGACCATGGCCAGAACCACGCAGCAGCTCCGCGAGATCTGGGCGCCCCCCTGCACGGGCCCCTTCGTCACCCGCGCGCTCGTCCCCGGGGTGCGCGTCACCGTCCGCGCGGCGGCGGCCGAGGCGGTGCAGGCGCTGGGGTCGGTGCTCCAGGCCCACCGCTACCCCGTGCGCGCGGGCGACACCGGCGCCTACAACTGCCGCAGGATCACCGGCGGTACCGGCTGGAGCCTGCACGCCTACGGGATCGCGGTCGACGTCAACTGGAACACCAACCCGTTCCGGCGCGACCGGCTGGTGACCGACATGCCGCTGGCGATGATCGCCGACGTCTACCGCGTCCGCACCCTCCAGGGGGTCACGGTGTGGCGGTGGGGCGGCGACTGGGACCGCGACCCCGCCACGCCGCACTCCAACTACGACGCCATGCACTTCGAGGTGATCGCCTCGCCGGCCGAGCTGGCGGCGGGGATCGACTGGAGCACCGTGGCGCAGCCGGCGCGCGACCGGACGCGCCCCGACAGCTGGCCCGTCCTCCACCCGGGCGACCAGGGCCCCACCGTCCGCGACCTCCAGCTCCTCCTCGGCGTCCCCGCCGACGGGGTCTTCGGGCCCGGGACGGCGCAGGCGGTGACGGCGTACCAGGCCTCGCGCGGGCTCGTCCCCGACGGCGTCGTGGGGCTCCAGACGTGGACGGCGCTGCTGACCACCCAGCCCCCGGTGGGCCCCGGCGTCCCCAGCCCCGTCAAGCTCCCGGTCGGGTAGAGGCCGGGTAGGAAACGACGGGTCTCACGCAGGGTCGGCAGAGGGAGCAGAGGAGCTGCGACGAAGCTCTCTGCTACCCCTGCTCCCTCTGCGTGAGACCCGCTGTTTCCGATCGTCCGATTACGACCCGGCGTCGGAGCGCGACCCGTCGGCCTCGACGACCTCGGCGACTTCGCGGCGGAGGGTGGCCTCGACGACCTCGTCCTCCACGACCTGGGTCTTGCGGATGACGAGCTCCTCGCGGGCCACGCGCCGCTTCTCGATCACCAGCTCCTCCTCGACGATGGGGATGTAGAGGGTGTCGCCCTCCTGGCGCGGCTCCAGCCCCGCGCCCTCGGGGAGCGGCCGGCGCTCGACGGTGACCTCCTCGCGCATCCGGGGGACGGTCCGGCGGACGGTCTCGGTCTCCACCCGCCGGGCCACCCGCACCTCGCCCGCGGGGACGACGCGCTTGGAGAGGTGGAGCTCCTCCTCGGACACCGTCAGCCGCACGTCCCCCCCGGCCGCCTCCTCCAGCGCCGCGCCGGGCGGGGGCGGCGCGTACGGCACGAGCGAGGCCGCGGCCCCCACCCGGAGGTGCACCCGCCGCTCCTCCGCCTCGATCCGCGTCTGGGAGAGCGGGAGGCGGACGCGCCCCTCGCCGTCGCGGAGCGCCACCACCACCTCGCGCACGGCCATGCCGGCGCGGTCGACCAGGAGGTCGTCCACCGTTCCCAGCGGCGCGCCGTCCGCCGCCACCACCTCCCAGCCGCGCAGGTCCAGGTCGCCCGCCTCCACGCGGAACCCCTCCAGCCCGGACAGCGGCACCAGATCGCCCATCCTCCCCCTCCTCGGTTGCACCCGTTCCCCGCGCGGCGGCCGGACGCGAAAGGGGCGTCCCGGCGCCGGAAGCACGGGCGGGAGGGGAACGCAATCGCCATTCCCGGCGGGCGGGCGGCGCGCGCCGTCTGTTGACACGGGGGGCGGGGGCGGCGCATCGTCTCTCTCGTCCACGCTCGAAGTGCCCGAAAGCTACGCCGACGGAGGCTCCACCGATGACCGTGATCACGATCGCGAGGCAGCTGGGGGCGAGCGGGGAGGCGGTGGCCAACCGCCTGGCCGAGGCGCTGGGGTGGCGGCTCCTCGACCGGTCGCTGGTGGCGCGGATCGCCGACGAGCTGGAGGTGGCCCCCGAGCAGGTGGAGGCGTGCGACGAGCGGGTGGAGAACTTCGTCGAGCGGCTGGGGGCGTACCTCTCCGAGGGGGTCCCCGAGATGCTCCCGGTGACGATGGTCCCCCCCGTCTCGCCCGAGAGCACGGCGCGGGCGGCGCGGCGGATCGTGGCGGCGGTGGCCGAGGAGGGGCCGGCGGTGATCGTGGGGCACGGCGCCCAGTGCATCCTCCAGGGACACCCGTCGGTCCTCCACGTCCTGGCGCACGCCCCCCTGGCGCAGCGGGTGGAGCGCGTGCGGGCGCACTTCGGGCTCGAGGCGCGCGCCGCCGCCGAGCGGGTGCGGCAGTCGGACGCCGACCGGAAGCGCTACATCCGCGAGCACTTCGACCGCGACTGGCTCGACCCCTCCCTCTACCACCTCTCCATCGACACCGGCCGCTTCGGCGTCGAGGGCGCCGCCGAGCTGATCTGGGAGGCCGCCACGCAGGTCTTCCCCGCCCCGCTCCCTCGCTAGAGGACGACCCGGCGCGAGCCGCCCCCGAGATCGGTCTCACACGGAGGCACAGAGACACAGAGGAAGGCGTTCTCTGTGCCTCTGTGTCTCCGTGTGCGTTCCTGCTGTTCCTCCCCCTCGCCGGGGCTTGCCGTTCCGCGTAAGTTGTCGCGCTGGACAGGCCCGGGGTGGCCGTGAGACGCAGCACGAGGCGAAGGAGAGGGCGTGACGGAGGCGCGGGAGGGCGGGACGCTCCGCCTGGGACACATCACCTACAGCAACTGCTTCCCCGTCCACGCGCGGCTCGTCGACCGCGGCGCGCCGCCGGGGATCCGCATGGTCGAGGGCGTGCCGTCGTTCCTCAACGGGCTCCTGGAGCGCGGGGAGATCGACGTGGCGCCCTCGTCGAGCATCGAGTACGCGCGCAACGCCGGCCGCTACCGCGTCCTCCCCGACCTCGTGATCGGCTCGCGGGGGCCGGTCCGCTCCATCCTCTTCCTCTCCTCGCGCGACCCGCGCGCCCTCGCCGGGGCGACGGTGGCGATGCCCACGGCGTCGGCCACCTCGGTGGTCCTCCTCAAGGTCCTCCTCCGGGTGCGGTGGGGAGCGACGCCCCGCTTCGTCTGGTTCGACCAGGCGCGCGACGACCCCTTCGCGGGCGGCGCCGACGCGGCGCTCTTCATCGGCGACGTGGCGCTCCGCGACGGGCTCTTCCCCGCCCTCCCCTTCCGGTACGACCTGGGGGAGGCGTGGATGGACGAGACGGGGCTCCCCTTCGCCTTCGCGGTGTGGCAGGCGGCGGGCGGGACGGACGCCCAGCTCGCCCGCCTCCACGCCGAGCTCCTGGAGTCGCGGGCGTACGGGCTGGCGCGCCGGGCGGAGCTGGCGGAGCGGCACGCGGCGCGCTTCGGCTTCCCCGCCCCCTTCCTCGACCGCTACTGGGCCGACCTCTCGTACGAGCTCGACGCGCCGATGCTGGAGGGACTGAACACCTTCTACCGCCTGGCCGCCGAGACGGGCGAGATCGCGCGGGCGCCCGGGCTCCGCTGGGCGGGGGGCTGACGCAGGCCCGGGAGGAGCGTGCGCGGGACGATTCGGAGTTTCCGCGACGCCCGCCCAACCGCTTGCCCGTGAAAGAGTTCGCCTCTCCGCTGGCCTTTCCCCGCGCCCGCCCGGGGAGGCGGCGTCCAGATTTCCCGAATTCCCTACTTGCGCGCGGGCCGCTCCGGCCATAGCTTGCTGCGCCAATCTGCAACGCGTTCCCGCCGCAGTTCGAAATCTTCCCGAACATCACCGGCCCGACACACCTCCAAGCGTTCCGGCTCGTCCCCACGAGCCGTGCGGTGCCTCACCCCCTACACCCTTCAGGAGAAGAGATGCGCAAGAACCTCGTCAAGCTGGCCGCCGCCGCGGCCGTCGTGCTCAGCACCAGCGCCTGCTACCACGCCACCGTCGACACCGGCCGCCCGTCGAACGGCGTGACCGTCTCGAAGAACTGGGCGCACTCGTTCATCGAGGGGCTGGTGCCGCCCTCGACGCTCGAGACCGCGCAGCAGTGCCCCAACGGCGTCGCCAAGGTCGAGACCCAGATCTCGTTCCTGAACGGCCTCGCGCGCCTCCTCACCTTCGGGATCTACACCCCGATGGAGATCACCGTGCAGTGCGCCGGCCCGACGGCGATGACCGGGGACGCGCAGACCATCCAGGTCGCCCGCATGGACCTCGGCAACGGCCTCGGCCAGGCCGCCGCCCTCAGCGCCGAGAGCGGCGAGGCCGTGTTCGTCCAGATCGCCGAGTAAGCTCCGCTTCCGCGGCACCGATGAAAGCGAAGGGGCGGGTCCCACCGGGGCCCGCCCCTTCGTCACGTCCGGCGGAGAAAGCCACCGAAAACTCAGCGTTTGGATTGCGCCCTCGCGCACCCCCGACCAATACACTTCTTTCGAAAGATTCAGGGAAGACGGAATAAAAAACTTGTCCACAACCACATAATACGACATAATAACACACGTTGATCTATCCCCCCGGCGTAGCGCGGAAACGTCGCACGCCCGGAAAGCCGCTCACCTGAACGCGAGGAGAGGGTCCCATGCAGCAGATGCGACTGGACGTCGACGATCTGGAGGTCACGACGTTCGAACCCGACTCCTACATGGACGAAGTGATCACCGGCGGCAGCAACTCGCGCGCGCCGGCGTGCACAGGCTGCACGAAGTGCAACTGGACCGAGTAGCGCGGTCGAAGCACCTCGAGGAGTTGCGTGAGGGATGCGCGCCCGGAGGGCCGGGACCCTGGCGGAGCGGAATGCGAAGAAGACCCGGAGCCGAAGCGAAGCCGCGGAGTGCATGGAGTCCGCCAGGGGCCCGGCCGCGTTGGAAACGGTAGTATCGTTTCC
>DATACF010000108.1:0-1786 GCA_036259235.1 Longimicrobium sp.
TGCGCGACCGCCCGGAGCTGGCCGCCCTCCCCACGCTGGTGTACTCGGCGCGCTCGTCCTCGCCCAGGTCGCGCGCCGAGTACACCAGCGTGGGGAGGGCGGCCAGCTCCGGGCGGTCGCGCATCCAGCGCACCACCTCGAAGCCGTCGCCCTCGGGGAGCCCGGGGTCCAGCACCAGGAGCGCCAGCGGCGCCCGCCCGGCGATCTCCATCGCCTCGGTCCCCGACTTCGCGTGCAGCGCCTCCAGCCCGCACCGCCGGAACCCCTCCAGGAGGACCTTCGCCAGGTCCTCGTCGTCCTCCGCCAGGAGGACGCACGGGCCCTCCGGGGGGCACGCTTCCGCCCCTTCGCCGCCGCTCTCCGCCGCCGGGGCGCGCGCCTCCGACTCCGTCCGGCCGTAGCCGCCCGCGGCCCGCGGCGGGAGGGCCTCGCGCGCCACCGGAGAGGCGTCGGCGCCGGGGAGGGTGAAGGAGAAGGTGCTCCCCATCCCCGGCTCGCTCTCGGCCCAGATCCGGCCTCCGTGCTGCTCGACGAGGGAGCGGCAAATCGCAAGACCCAGGCCGGTTCCGCCTTTTTGTCGCGCGTCCGAAGAGTCCACCTGCTGGAAGGGCTCGAAGATCGCCTCCACCCGGTCGGGGGGGATTCCCCGCCCCCGGTCGGCCACCTCGAAGAGCGCCACCTCGCCCACCCGCTCCACCGTCACCTCCACCGCCGCCCCGGCCGGGGAGAACTTGACCGCGTTGGAGATCAGGTTCGTCAGCACCTGGAGGATCCGGTCGGCGTCCGCGTCCACCGCCACCTCCTCGGCCCACACCGCCAGCGACACCCCGGCCCGCTCGGCCATCGCCTGCATCACCTCGGCCGCGTGCCACGCCAGCTCGCGCGCGTCCACCCGCCGCCGCTCCAGCCCGATCCCCCCGGAGCGGATCCGCTCCAGGTCGAGGATGTCGTTGATCAGCCGGATCAGCCGGTCGGTGTTCTGGACGGCGATCTCCAGCATCCGCCGCCCCCGCTCGGGGATCTCCCCCGCCTTCCCCGCCGCCAGGAGCCCCAGCGACCCGCGGATGGAGGTCAGCGGCGTCCGGAGCTCGTGGCTGACCACCGAGACGAACTCGTCCTTCATCCGGTCGACCTCCCGCCGCTCGGCCACGTCGCGGAAGGTGATCACCGCCCCCGCGATCTGCCGCTCCTCCACGATCGGGACGCAGGTGAACTCGACGGGGAAGCGCGACCCGTCGGCCCGCCGGAAGGTGGCGTCCGAGGCGGTGCGCGGCTCTCCCGAGAGGAGCGCGGCGCGGACCGGGTCTCCCTGCGTCCCCTGCGAGAGGAGGGTCGCCTCGTACGGCCGCCCGATCAGCGCCTCGGCGGGGTGCCCCAGCATCCGCGCCGCGGCGGGGTTCAGGAAGGTCGTGTACCCCTGCGCGTCGACCCCGTAGATCCCCTCGGCCGCCGACTCCAGGATCAGCGCGTTCTGCCGCGCCAGCCGGTCGGCGGCGCGGGTGGCCAGCCGCGTCCGCTCCACCTCCGCCTCCATGGCGGCCGCCGTCTCGCGGAGCCGCCGCGCCCGCCGGAGGATCTCGACCCCCGTCGCCACCGCCAGGACGACGGCCAACAGCCCGCCGGCCACGATCAGCCCCCCGGCGCGCCGCTCCAGCGCCCGCGCCCGCAGGGTCCGCTCGCCCAGGAGACGGCGCTCCTCGGCCTCCACCTCGGCCAGGACGGCGCGCATCCGGTCGGCCTGGGCGCGGCCGGCGGCCACCTGCGCGGGGTCGGAGGCCGCGGCGCG
>DATACF010000109.1:0-4765 GCA_036259235.1 Longimicrobium sp.
GAGGCGGCCGTGCCACCACGCGTACTCGGCCGCCTCGCGGAGGGCGCGCAAGGGGTGCCCGGCGGCGACCAGCTTCGTCAGCCGCGAGCGCGTCTCGCGGAGGGCCGCGTCGCCGCCCTGGCCGGTGAAGAGGACGCGGGCGTGGGCGGCGGCCTGGGCCAGCTGGTCGGCCTCGATGGCGCCCAGGACCGCGTCGGTGGGCTGGGGGCGGCGGAGCGCGGGGGTCTCCCACCGCTCGAACGCCTCGTAGCCGTCCACCGCCGTGAAGTCGACGGGGATGCGGAGGGCGCCGGCGGCCATCCGCGTGTACCGCCGCTCCTCGTCGGGGAGGAGGCGGTCGTAGACGGCGGTGAAGGCGCGCAGCTCCGTCCGCCGCTCTCCGCGGTCGACCGCCTCCCGCGCCAGCGCGCCGATCGCCGTGGAGTCGCGCCCGCCGCTCAGGAAGAGGGAGGCGGCGCCCTCCGGGAGCCGGTCGCGCACGGCCTCGCCCAGCACCTCCAGGAAGTGCTCCACGTACTCCGTCACCCGCCGGTAGCGGAGCGGCTCCGCGCCGGTCGGGAGCGCGCCCCAGCGGCGGACGCGCACCTCGCCGTCCTCGGCCACGAGCGCGTGCCCCGGGGGGAGGGCGCGGACGTCGCGGAAGACGGTGAGGTCGAGCTCTTCGGGGTGTCCGTGGACGAGGAAGTCGGCGACGGCCGCGTCGTCGAGCGCGTCCGAGACGCCCGGGTGGAGGCGGACGCAGCCGAGGGTGTTGGAGACGACGAGCTCCGCGCCCGCGCGGGCGTGGAAGAGCGGCTTGACCCCGAAGAGGTCGCGCGCGCAGAAGAGCCTTCGCCGGGGGGCGTCCCACACCGCGAAGGCGAAGTCGCCCAGGAGCCGCTCCGGGCTGGCGACGCCCCAGACGGCGTACGCGTGGAGGATGAGCTCCGCCGCGGAGGCGTCCCCATCGACCCCCCGTCCGGCTCCGCGCAGCTCGCGGATCAGCTCCCCCCGCCCGTCGATCCGCGCGTCGGCCGCGATCCACGTGGCGCCGTCGAGCGTGAGGGGCTGATCGGCCTCGCGTGCGACGTCCCCCGTGCGCAGGAGGGCGTGGCCGAGCCCGGCGGGGCCCTCGGACCAGGTGCGCGTCCCGTCCGGCCCCCGGAACGCCATGCACGCCGTCATCCGCTCCAGCAGCGCCGCGTCCCCCGGCCCGCCGTCCAGCCGGACGGTCGCCGCGATCCCGCTCATCTCCTAAGCGCTCACGAAGGGAAACCCCTGTCTCACGCAGAGAAGCAGAGGGAGCAGAGGGTTTTCTCTGCCGACTCTGCTTCTCTGCGTGAGACCTGCCGTAGATGCGGGTCGATGCAACGGAAGCCGCGGAAGAAGAGCGAGATCAGGAGGACCGGACCTCGATCAGCCGTCGCCCGGCGAGGTCGCGGAGGAGGTCGAGGAGGTCGCGCTCGGCGGTGGCGGCGTCGACGTCGTACTCGGCGACGATGGCGGCGACGAGCGCGGAGACGGGGCGCGGCTCGGCGAGGAGGGCCCAGACGCGCGCGCCGACCTCGTCGAGCCCGTAGTAGACCTGGTCGGCGAGGCCCAGGATCACCACCTCGCCCTCCAGCTCGGTCGAGACCTGGTCGCGCGCGGCGGAGACGACGGTGCCGGGGGTGATCTCCACCCGCGTCAACGCGCCCGCGCCGCCTGGACGCCCGCCGTCACCACCCGGTGGAGCGCCGCGTGGATCACCAGCAGCTCCTCCGACGGGGGCGAGAGGACGGAGTCCGGGGCGACGGCGACGAAGCGGTTGTACGCCCGCAGCGCCTCGTACCAGTCCTCGGCCTCGGTGTAGGCGTAGATGTCGGCCGCGCACCCGCCGCGGCGCCGGAAGAGGTTGGTGAGCGCGTCGGCCAGCGCCCGCGCCGCCCGTCCCACCTCGCTCCGCGGGTCGGCGCCGCGCGAAATGGCGTCGGCCAGCTGCGCCGCCAGCGACGAGGTGCGGCCCTCCGTCCCCACCCCGATCACCAGGTTCACCAGGCGGGCGGCCTCGCCGCAGTCCACGCGGGAAGCGCTGTCGGCGTACGCCTCGGTGGCGCCGCGGACGGCGCAGCCGATGCTGGTGTCGCGGAAGCGCACATCGCCGCGGAGGCGCTGGAAGAGCTCGTTCTCGGTGCGCAGCCCCGGCCCCAGGTAGCTCCCCCCGATCGCCCCGCTCCCGCCGATGGGGAGGGGGAAGCCGTTGTCGGTCTGGTTCCCCGTCTGGGCCCCCGCCGCGGCGGGGAGGAGGAGCGCGGCCGCGGCGGCGAGCGCGGCGGCGAGGCGGCGGAGCGAGGGCGTGGTCGTCATGGTCGGCACTGCTCTGGTTGAAGGGCGCGTCCAAGTGGGTGCTCGAAAGGTCTGTCGACTTCCAAGTCCTAAGTGCTAAGTCCTGAGTGCTGAACTGCACGGAAGACATCGGTCCGACAACTCAGGACTCAGGACTCAGGACTCAGGACTCAGGACTCAGGACTCAGGACTTGGGACTACCCACTCAGTTGAACGGCGCGCGGACCAGGATCCCGTACCCGGCCGAGACGATGAAGCGGGCGCCGTCGCCGGCGCTCCCCGTGATGTCGGCGAAGCCGGCGTTGATCACGAAGGGGACGCGCCGGAAGGGGGTCCACGACGCGGCGGCGAAGAGGTCCTGCCCCGTCCAGTCGGCGGCCACCGAGAGCGGCTCCAGGAGCTGCACCCCCACGGCGCCGAAGACGTTGACGGTCTTCTTCTCGTCGAGGACGTCGTCCTCGGAGCGGAAGCGCCCGTCGCCCACCCCGACCGTCACCGCCACGGCGCTCAACAGGGCGCGGGGGGCGGCGTCGCGCCGGAAGACGCGGGTCGCCGCGCCGTAGAAGCTCCGCCCGGCGTCGCTCCCGCCCCAGGTGGCGGCGTTCTCGACCCCGGCGGCCACCCCCAGGTGGTCGCCGAAGGCGCGGTGGAGCTTGACGCTCACACCCCCCGTCTCGCCGGGGCCGCCCCCGCGCACGGTGGAGTACGAGCTGACCACCGCCTCCACCCCCACCAGCCGCGCGCGGTCTCCGAAGCCGATGCCGGCGGCGATGGCGCCGTCGTCGAGGTCGGTGTAGCGGGTGCGCGCCTGGTATCCCACCCCCACGAACGCCTCGCCGAAGTCGATCCCGAACCCGGTGGGGACGTTGACGCTGGCCGAGGGGACGGCCACGATCCGCTCGCGGGTGCCGCCCAGGAAGAGGCGCTCGCGCCAGAGGCCGGCGTCGAGCGGCTGGCGGTCCATCCCCAGCGCGAGCCCGAGGGGCGGGCAGAGCGGCCCGGAGGCGTCGCGGGCGGGGCCGGCGGGGGGCGCCAGCCGCGTGGAGTCGAGCGGGATCCACGGCTGCGTGTCGAGCGCCTGGCCCGGCGGGGGGACGCGGCCGGGGACGGTGTCGGCGCGGACGCCGGCGTCGATCCGGGGGCCCTCGCCCGGCTGCTCGACGAACTGGCTCCCCGGGGTGCGGAGCCGCGCCGAGGTCACCCGGCCGTCGCGGAGGGTGACCACGTCCTCGCGGCAGCGGGCGCAGGCGCGGTAGACCAGGCGGGTCTCGCCGCCTTCGGCGCGGACTTCCGTCGGGGGGCCCAGGACGGCCCGGACCTCGTCCGCGGTCATCCCGGCGGTGACGACGCGCGTCCGCTTCGCCGACCCGGGCTGGGCGTGCGCCAGGGCGGGGACGAGGAGGAGGAGCGCGGCGAGCGGGGCGAGGGTGCGGCGTCGCGGGTGCATGCGGTCCGTGGGCGCCGGGGCGCGGGCGAGGGTGGGCCGGGAGTGACCGGAGGGCGCGCGGATGGGATGTAGGGCGCGGCGATCGTGCGGGCAACGTCGAATGTCTCCGCAATATGGCTCGCCGTGCCGCGGAGGCACAAGGACCGCGCGCATCCGCTGGACACGCCCCGGCGCGCCCCTTAGGTTGCGCCCTGCCCGTGGCTTGGGCTCCGCCTCGGTCTTCGTCTCCCCGCTTCCCGCCCGGCCCCCATGCTTCGACGCCTCCTCCTCGCGCTCGCGTGCGCCGCCGCGCTCCTCCCGTCCGCCCTCCCCGCGCAGGACGCGTCCGCGTCGCTCCGCCCGGGCGACGCCGTGCGCCTGGTGGTGTGGCGCCAGCCCGAGCTCTCGGGCGAGTTCCCGGTGAGCCCCGAGGGGACGATCCAGCACCCGCTCCTGAACGAGGTGCGGGTGGTGGGCGCCTCGCGCGCCGAGATCCGCGACCGCCTCCGCGCCGTCCTCGCGCGCTACGAGCGCGAGCCGAGCTTCGTCTTCGACTTCCTCTACCGCGTGGCGGTGGGGGGCGAGGTGCGCCTCCCCAACCTCTACACGCTCTCGCCCGAGACGACCGTGGGGCAGGCGGTGGCGGCGGCGGGGGGCGTCACCGAGTTCGGGCGGCTCGACAACGTCCGCCTCATCCGCGGGGGCCAGGAGACGCGGATCAACCTCAAGCGCGCCGACCCCGAGGTGGCCGAGATGCGGATCCGCTCCGGCGACCAGATCCGCGTGATGCGCCGCGCCAACATCCTCCGCGACTACGTCGGCCCCGCCGCCAGCCTGATCGCCGCCGGGGCGGCCCTGATCTCGGTGTTCGACAACAACTGAACTGCAATCTCTCACAGAGGGCACAGGGGACACAGGGGTGGTCCGGGCGCGCGCCGAGCTCCCTCTGTGTCCCCCGTGCCCCCTGGGAGAGGCCGAAGTCGAGGGCGTTTCGGAATGCGAGGAGGGCCGCCCGCCGGGATCGACTCCGGCGGG
>DATACF010000110.1:0-11183 GCA_036259235.1 Longimicrobium sp.
TGAGGGGGCCTGGGACCGCGGGTGCCGAGGCATGCGACCGGGTGGGCGGAGAAACGTCCACCAGCCCGGGGCACCATCGCTTCACTAGAGGAGGACGCATTCGCATCGGCCGAGATAGCAGCGCGGAGTGTACATCAGGCCATAGTTGGTCCGGCAATAATCCCGGCAGTCGGAAGCCAGGCGGCAGGTAGCCTGCGCTTCGCTCGCCGGGGCTGGTGCCGCCGCCGCCGCCCGAACGCCGAAGACGAGCGCTCCCGCCACCGCCACGGAGAACGCCGCACGCCCGAGGATGTGTCGCGTCATGGTCAGCTCCTGTGGTTTGGGTCCCTTGTCGATGCGCAGAATTGCGCTATGACGCATAATATGCGCGTCGTGACGGTAAAACGACAAGGAAGAGGAGGCCGGGGGAGGGGGCGGGGCATGCGATAAAGGCCAGCCGGTCCGGAGCGATGTTCCCCCGTTCACGCCGTTGCATGAGGGATGCGGGCCCGGAGGGCGAAGACCCTGGCGGGGGGGAATGCGAAGGGAGGCGCGATCCGCATCGGGCGGCGGCGCGCCGTGGAGTCCGCCAGGGGCTTCGCCGCGTTGGCAACGGTAGTATCGTTGCCTACGCGGCCCGCAGCCCGGCCCGGAGCGCAGCGGAGGGACATGCCCGCATCCGTCGTTGCCGTTGCCGTTCGCCGTTGCCGTTCACCGAAACCCGGACGAAGCGAAGGGCCCCTCCCGCACCAGAGCGAGAGGGCCCTTCGTCCGTCACTTGTCGTCCTTGCCGCTGCCCGCCCCGTCCTTCGGCGTCCCCGTCGTCGTGCGAGGCGGCGGCTCCCCCGTGGGCGTCGAAGGCTGCGCGGGCGCCGGCTGCTCGGGATCGCGGCGCTGCGGCTCGGGGGGCCGCTCGCGGGGGTGGCCGTACTCCCAGCGCGCCCGCGCCTCGACCGTCCACTGCCGCTGGATGTCGCGCAGGTTCCGCAGGAGCGGGTCGCGCCGCACCGGCTCGTACGCCGCCCGCACGCTCAAGGTCCGCGACAGCTCCGCCTCGAACGACCCGCCCACCTGCGGCTGGTCGGAGAGGAAGTTGGCCACCTCGAGCACCAGGAAGGCGTTGTCGACGACCTCCTTCCCGAACTCCAGCGACACCGGCCCCAGGAAGTCGAGCCCGAAGCTCGTCCCCGAGCGCCCCACCGCGGACCCCGTCGAGCGCGCCCGGACGCGGACGTAGTCGACGAGCCCGGTGCGGATCAGCTGCTCCTCGAGCTGGTTGGTGATCAGGCTCCCCAGCGCCTCCTCGAAGATCACCCCCTGCGCCAGCTCCTCGGGGAGGCCCGCGAGCTGCCCGATCCGCCGCCCGGTCAACAGGAGCGACGCCAGCTCCGCCTGCGGGAGGGGCGGGCGCGTGTCGGAGGTGAGCTCGACCGACGGGTTCTGGAGCGTCCCGCCCAGGTGCACCAGCACGGTGATCTCGTCGCCGTCGGCGCCGCCCTGCACCTCGTGGGCGGCGGTGATGTCGATGGCGGGGTTCAGCTCCGGCGTCCCGTAGAACTGCACCGACCCCTGCCGGATCTCGAAGTCGCGCTCGATCAGCCCCAGGTCCAGCGTGTAGACGCCGCGCCGGGTCTCCAGCTCGCCGAAGATCAGGTTGGCGCCGGCCTGGCGGTCGACCGTCAGCTCGCCCGCGATCTGGATGCGGGCGTCGTCGGAGACGAGCCAGACGCTCTCGCCCACCGTCACCGTCAGGTTGCTGGGCTGGATGGCGGCCAGGAGCGCGGCGGCGCCGCCGGGGGCGCTGATGGTGTCGGCGCCGATTTGCCCCACGTCGGCGGCGACGATGTCGAGCTCCGTCTCCTCGCCCAGCTCGGGGATGTAGATCTCGCCGTCCTCGATGCGGACGTTCCCGCTGACCACCACGTCGGGGAGGCGCCCGGCGATCCGGAGCCGCGCGTCGGCCTGCAGCTCGGCGAGGTCGCGGTTGTCGACGACCTGGAAATCGTCGGTGACGAGCGCCAGGTCCACCCGCGGCGCCGTGGGGTCGTCGAGGACGACGACGCCGTTCACGAACGCCCGCCCCCGGTCGCCGGTGCGCGCGGTGAGCGAGTCGAGGCGCACCGTCTCGCCCTCCAGGCTCACCCGCCCGTTGATCTGCTCCCACCGCGCGCCCAGGGCGACCACCGTCATCGCCCCGTTCACCAGCGTGGCCTCGCCGCGGACCTCGGGGTCGGCCAGGGTGCCGGTGACGTCGATGGCGGCCTGGGCCACGCCCTGGGCGTCGCGGACCTGGGGGAAGGTCTGGAGCGCCAGCCCCAGCGGGAGCGAGTCGGCGCGGACGCGGGCGGTGAGCGGCGCGTCGCGGAGGAGCTCGAAGCCGGGGACGATCCCCCCGAGGGTCAGCCGCATGGGGACGCTGGCCTCGGCGGCCAGGACCTCGCGCGCGCCCTGCCGGATCCCGGCGTTGACCTGCATCCGCCCGTCGTCGTAGCGGGCGGAGAGCGCCAGCGAGTCGGCCGTCACCCCGCCGTAGCGGAGACTGTCGATGCGGGCGTCGATGGCCAGCTGCGGGTCTTCCACCGGGCCGGTGATGACGGCGTCCAGGAGGAGCCGCCCGTCGGCCTCGGGGAGGTTGGGGAAGAGCCGCCGCGCCTCGGCCAGCGTCACCCCCTCGACGTGCACCCGCAGGTCGGCGAGGCCGCGCGGGGGGAGGACGCCGTCGGCGGCGATGTAGGCGGGGGGGCCGCCGGTGCGCCGGAGGAGGAGGTTCTCCACCGCCAGCCCGCCGGCCGGGGTCCACGCCACCCGGGCGCGGTCGGCCAGCGTCCACTCCATCCCCCCGATCCGGAGCGCCAGCGTCTCCAGGAGGGCGCCGCTCACCGTGCCGCCGGCCAGCTCCAGCATCCCCGAGGCGGCGATGTCGGTCTCCGCGTCGCGCCGGGCGGCGAAGGCGAAGGAGGCGCGGCCGGGGGTGAAGTTGGTCTCCAGCGTGAAGGTCTCGAAGCGCTGCCCGCCCACGGCGAGCTCCACCCCCGACCCCTCCAGCCGCGCGCTCCCCGTCCACCCCGTCCCCGCGCGGGCGAGCTGCGCGTTGAAGCCCAGCGTGTTGGCCGCCCACTGGCCGTACTTCAGGCCGCGCCCGGTCCCCGCCGCCGCGATCGTGGGCGAGCGGACCGTTCCCCCGATCGTCCCCGAGGCGGCGATGGCGCCGGCCAGGTCGGGGAGGGTGTCCGCCCCCGGGAGGAGCGCCCGGAGGGCGGCGAGGTCGGGCGCGGTGAAGGTGAAGCGTAAGCCCTCGGCCGCGGGGGTGGTGAGCCCCAGCGCGCCGGTGCCTTCGAAGCGGGCGCCGCGGAGGGCGAAGACGAGGGTGTCGACGCGGAGGACGGCGCCGTCGCTCGCCACCCGCGCGATCCCCGCCTGGAGGGGGATCCCGCCGATGGTGGACCCCGGCGCCACGTCGAGGGCGAGGGTGCCGACGAAGGTCTCCGGCGTCGTCCCCCGCCCGTCGACGGCGACGGCGGCGGTCAGCTGCGTCCGCGGGAGGAAGGCGAGCCCCGGAAGGCCGCTGGCGTCGAGCCCGCGCACCTGGCCGCTGACCGCGTAGCGCGGCACCGCGCCCGGCGCGTACCACCCCTCCAGGTCGAGGACGCCCAGCGACCCGCGGAGGTCCACGTCGAAGCGGTACGGCTGCCGCCCGCCCCCCGAGAAGCGGACCGGGCCCGTCACCGGCGACGGGAGGAGGTTGGGGCGCCCGACCAGGGTGCCGATGTTGAAGTTCTCCACCCGGCCGGCCACGTCGAACTGCGCGGCCGTCCCGCCGGGTCGCCGCACCGATCCGCCGAGGACGAAGCGGCCGTTGGCCCCCTGCGTGAGGTCGACGTCGAAGCGGAAGTCCTCCGCGTTCCCCCGCGCGGCGAAGGTCCCCGAGACGGGGCCCTCGACCGGCGTCGACGTCGTCAGCAGCGCCCCGGCGCGGAAGGCCTCCACCCGCCCCGAGACGTCGAAGCCCAGGACCTCGCCGAAGGTGAGCGCCCCGCGCGCCGCGAACGCCCCCGCCGCGCCGGTGAGGTCGACGTCGAACTCCGTCCGTGCGTCCGTCCCCGAGAGGCGGATGGGGCCCGTCAGTGTCGCCGCGCGGAACGGCAGGGCGGGGAAGAGCTGGGTGAGCGTCGCCAGCGCCAGCGGGTCGGCGCGCGCCTCCAAGGTGTAGCGGAGGGGGTCCATCCGCACTTCGCCCGAGATCCCCCGCAGCCGCGTCACCGGCGCGCTCCCGACCGTGTACGCCAGGTCGCCGCCCTCGATGCGGAAGGCGCTCATCGTCCCGCTGATCGTCGCGCCGCCGCGGATGACGCCGCGGAGGCGGCCGGCGTTGGCGGGGGAGAGCGAGGCGAAGGTGGCGAGGTTGAGCGGGCTCGCCTCCACGCGGACGCCGTCGAAGCGTACCATCTCCTCGCCCCGGCCCACGCGGACGAGCCCCTGCGCGGAGACGATGGACGCCTCGGCGCCGGGCTGGTCGCGGGGGCGGAGGGCGGCCGTGAGCTCGATGTTCAGGGGGCCGCCGCGCGCCGGGTCGATGGCGTCGGCCGAGGCGATCGTCCCCGTCACCTCGCCCAGGACGGGGAGGCGGTCGGCGTACCCCAGCGCCTCCAGGTCCACCAGGCGGAGCGGCTCCAGGGTGATCCGCGTGTCCGAGAAGACGGGGTCGCCCCCGGGGCCGGTGACGGCGGTGAGCCGCCCCGAGGCGCGCGACCCCAGGATCGCCACCCGCGCGTCGGTGGCCGTCCACCGGGTGCGGCCGCGGGGGAGGGTCTCGATGTCGAGGGCGAAGGCCGCCGTCCCCTCGCGGGGGAGGGGGAAGCCCATCCCCTGGAGGTCGCGGAAGTCGAGCGGGTGGGCGCGGAGGGTGACGTCGTAGACGGGCGCGCCGCCCGCCAGCCGGATCGTCCCCTCGCCGTCGAACGACGAGTTCGGGGTGCGGAAGGTGCCCACGTCGAAGCGGACCACCTGGTCGCCCCGGTCCTCGATCCACCCGGCCAGCGCCTCGATCCGGGTGTCCGGGTTGGTGACGCTGGCGGAAGCCGAGGCGATCTCGACCCGGTACCCCCCGGCGCCCCCCATCCGCACCATCGCCAGCCGGGCGTCGATGTCGGTCAGCGTGCGGATGGTGTACGTCCGCCCCGCGTAGCGCACCCGCTCGGGCTGGCGGAGGTTGGCGAAGCGCGCGCTCGGCTCGCCCGCGGGCGCCGCGTACGGGGTGGCGACCCGCGCCCGCCCGTCCACGATCCGGATCCCCCGGAAGACGATGGGGCGGGCCGCGGGCGCGTCCGGGTCCCCCGCCGCGCCGCCGACGGGGCGGCCGCCGGCCTCCACGGCCACGATCCGGAAGACGTTCCACTCCCCGTCCGGCTCCTGGCGGAGGCGGAGGTAGGGGCGGATGATCTCGCCCTGGTCGAGGATGTACGGGCCGTCGCCGGTGAGCGACGAGGCGATCAGCCGCGCGCGGGCGAGCGGCGCCGAGACGATGGTGTCGCGGCCGCGGTCGAGGAAGGCGACGTCGCGGAGGACGATGTTGAGCGACCCGTCCTCCTCCACCGACTCCAGCTCGAACGCCTCCTCCGGGAGCCCCAGCGCCACCCGCACCCGCTCCTCGACCACGCGGTTCCGGTTCCGCTGGACGTAGCCGTAGATGAAGAGGAGGGTGAGGACGAAGCCGACGAGGAGCCCCCCCAGGAGGAGCCCCACCCGGTCGGCCCGGCGGCGCCTGGCCATCAGAAGGTCTGCCCCACCGAGAGGTGGACCGTCACCCGCTGGAGGAAGCTCCGCCCGTCGGCCGGGCGATACTCCTCGATCACCGGGCGCTCGCCGATGTTCCCGCTGGGGTCGACGATCAGGAGGGGGCCGGCCTCGCGCGGATACGGGTTGTAGGCGAAGTCGAGCCGGAGCGGCCCCACCGGCGTCGCCACCCGCGCCCCCACGCCGGGGGTGAAGCGCAGCCCCGGCCGCGACAGCTCCACCGTCTCGTTGCTCGGCGCCCACACCTGCCCCGCGTCGAGGAAGGCCGCCACCCGCAGGTAGTCGCGGAGGAAGGGGGAGGGCGCCGTCACCTCGGCGGTCCCCACCAGCGTGCGCGTCCCGCCGGTGGCCGAGCGGGTGATCTCCTTGTCGTTCTTCTCCGTCGGCGGGTCGTCCGGGTCCACCCGCGGGATGCGGAGGAGGTAGACCGTCGGCCCCAGCTCGTTCCGCCCGAAGCCGCGGACGCTCGTCGGTCCGCCCGCGTAGAAGCGCCGCTCCGGCGGGATGAACTCGCCGTCGGTGTTGGTGAGGAAGCTCCCGCCCAGGACGCGGATGGAGAGGACCGTGTTCCGCCCCATCTCGCGGTACCACGTCGCGTCGCCCAGCACCCGGAGGTAGGTGTCGTCGGAGCCGACGAGGGGCGACGCGTAGTCGGTCCCCAGCCGCACCTGGTACCCCGCGGTGGGGAAGGGGTTGAGGCGCACCCGGTTGCGGATGAGGCCCAGGGAGAGCGAGTTCGACCAGCGGCTCCGCTCCAGCGGCTCGATGTCCGCCGGCGAGCACACCTCGTACGCCACGCAGAAGAAGAGATCGCTCGCCTGCGTCCGCCCCCGCTCCAGCGTGAAGGTCGTCGAGAAGATCGTCGCGGGGGCCACCTGGCGGACGAAGCCCACCTGGCCGCCGTGGCGGTCGCGGAGGTAGAGCCCCAGCTCCGAGATCCGCTCGGTGAAGACCCCCGCCCCCACGCTGGTCCGCGTCCCGAAGAAGCGCGGCTGGAGGAAGTCGAGCGCCAGCCGGTAGTTGAGCGCGTCGGAGATGACCGTGTCCTCGCGCGACGAGAGGCTGTCGAGCGCGAACTCGTCGCAGAGAAGGGTCCGGTCGAGCCCCGCGTCGGTGGGGCCGCCGACGCCCACCTTGGAGACCGAGGCGGAAGCTTCGAGCCGCCGGGCCGCGCCCAGGAAGTTGCGGTCGACGTGGGAGACCGCGCCGCGGAGGCAGTCCACCGTCCCGTACCCCGCCGAGGCGTCGACCGCGAAGCGGGGCGCCTCCACGATGCGGACGAGGACCGTCGTCCCGATGGAGTCGGCGCCCGCCGCCAGCTGGGCCGTGTCGGGGGTCACCTGGAGCGACTCGGGGGCCACCTCGACGGTGGCGTACTGCACCAGCTCCAGGTCGAAGAGGTTGCGCTGGCTCCGGATCAGGTCGGTGGAGCGGAGCCGCCGCCCCTCGCGGACCGCCAGCTGCTGGCGGGCGGTGCGCTCGGTGAGGCGGTCGTTGCCGACGAAGAGGATGGTGTCGACCGTCACCACCGGCCCCGGCGCCGCCGCCAGCTCCACGTCGGCCACGTCGGCGATGGTGTCGATCGAGTAGTTGCGCAGCACCTGCGCGTAGGCGTGGCCTTCCGCGAGAAGGGCGTTGCGGACCGTGTCGACCGAGGCCAGGAACTCGATCCGGCGGAAGGGCTCGCCCTCCTTCAGCGGGACCCGCTCCAGCATCCGCGCCTCGGGGATGATGGAGTCGGCGCCGGTGACGCGGACGGTGCGGGTGACCACGCGGTCGCCGGGGACGATGGCGAAGCGGACGTCCACCCGCTCGGCGTCCACCTCTTCGACGGTGGGGACGACGCGGGTGCCGTAGTACCCCTGGTCGCGGTAGAGGAGCTGGATGCGGACGACGTCGCGGGCCAGCACCTCGAGGTCGAGGGCGTACTCGCTCCGGCCGATCCCGAAGGGGCAGATCGGGAGGAGGAGGAGCCGGCAGCTCGTCCCGCGGGTGGTGACGACGCGGTTCAGCGAGTCGCGGGGGATCTCGAGCTCGCCGACGAACTCGACGTCGTGGACTTCGCGTCCCTCGTACTCCGCGAAGGCGGGGTACGGGCCGGCGGCCGGGGCGGCGTTCCCCCCGCACGCGGCGAGGAGCGCCAGCGCCAGGAGTGCGGCGAGCGGGCGGAGGAGCGCGGCGACGCGGTCCGGGCGTGGCTGCATCTAGGGGCTGCTCTGGTGATGTTCGGGCATGCCGCGGTGCTCCGCTTCGTCCGGGCCTCTCGGGGTCGAGAGGGGCCGGAGGCGCCGGGTGCGGGCCGCAATCTAGCGCGCGTCCGCGCCGGGGCAAACGCGGGGCGTCGTCTGGCTTCGTCGCTCCTTCGGGTGCCGCTTCGGGACTGCTCCGGCCGCGCCGCCGACGGGTGAGGGGGCGGTGCAAAGGGAACAGTCGCGCATCCCCCGTGCCAGGAGAGTAGGTGCGTGCTCTCCTGCTACGTCATCTCGTCGTGGGGCAGGCGTTTGCGTGGGGACCGCTCCGGAGCCGCGCGCGCCGCCGGACGGTGGCGCATGCCTCGGCTCCCTCGCGGCGGCGCGCGCGTCTCTACATCCGACGCGCTACAGGCGTTTGCCGTCACGTCGGGAGCCGCACCGTGTCCCGCGGCCCCGCCGGCGGCGGAACGGGCTCCTGCGCGGGCTCCGGCGTCCGCGCGGGCGGGAGCGTGATCGTGTCCGCGGGCCCGGAGACCTCCGGCGGGTCGAGGACGACCGGCTCCGTGGCGGGCTCCGGCTCCACCTCGGGGAGGGAGGGCTCCGGTCCCGGGAGGGTGATCGTGTCCGTCACCGGCGGCGTCTCGTCCTCGCGGCCGGGCGCTTCCTCGCGGGTGCGCACCGGCGCCTCCTCGCGGCGCCCGCCCGCCCCGCGCGGCGCCAGGCCGACGGCGCGGCGGGCGCGCTCCCAGGCGTCGGACCAGGCTTCCTCGACCCACTCCTGCGTCGACGTCCGGGCGCGCTCCCACTGGCGCTCCAGCCAGCCGGGGTCGCCGTCGGCCGTCGCCGTCCCGCGCGGGCAGACGGCGTCGGGGACGTGGCCGCGGAGAAAGTGCTCCTCGTACGTCGCCCCGCGCGCCCGGCACCCCGGCGCGACCACCCGGTCGCCGTCGCGCGTCACCCGGCGCTCCACCACGCCGGGGGGCGGCTCCCACGCCTCCGGCGCCGCCCCCCGCCGCGCCGCGCGGACGATCCGCCCCCACACCGGCGCCGCCAGTTCGCCCCCCGAGCCGTCCGCCACGATCGGGCGCGGCCGGTCGAAGCCGATCCACACCGCCCCCACGACGTCGGGGGTGAAGCCCACGAACCAGGCGACCGTGGCCCCGTTGGTCGTCCCCGTCTTTCCCGCCGCGGGGCCGGTGAGCCCCCCGGCGCGGGCGCGCGTCCCCGTGCCGCGGTCCACCACGTCGCGCATCAGGTCGGTCACCAGGAACGCCACCCCCGCGTCCAGCACCCGCCGCCGCCGCGGCTTCGGCCGCCAGATCACCTTTCCGTCCCCGTCCTCCACCCGCGTCACGAAGCGCGGCTCCACCCGCGTCCCCAGCGTGGCGAAGGGCGTGTACGCCCGCACCAGCTCGATCGGCCGCACCGCCGCCGCCCCGATGGCGATGGACGGGAGGCGCGGGACGTCGGTCGTGATCCCCAGCTTCCGCGCCTCGGCCCGCACCTCGTCGAGCCCCGCGTCCTCCGCCAGCCGCACCGCCGCGGTGTTGACCGACCACCGGAGCGCGTTCCGCACCGTCACCGGCCCCCGGAAGCGCCCGTCGAAGTTGCGCGGCTCCCACACCTCGCCCCCGGGGAGCTCCCGCCGGATCGGCGCGTCCTCCACCTTCGTCGTCGGCGCCACCCCGCGCTCGAACGCCGCCGCGAAGACGATCGGCTTGAACGCCGACCCCGGCTGCCGGAACCCCTGCATCATCCGGTCGAAGCGCGACTCCTCCCAGCTCCGCCCCCCCACCAGCGCCTTCACGTCCCCCGTGCGCGCGTCCATCACCACCGCCGCCCCCTGGAGGTACGCCGTCTCCGGCGCCCCCTTCTCGTGCTCCGACCGCTTCGGCCCCCGGAAGCGCCCGAACGTCCCGTTCTCGATCGCCCGCAGCTGCGCCTCCACCTGCTCCTCCGCCGCGGTCTGCGCGCGGAGGTCGAGCGTCGTGTGGACCTTGAGCCCCCGGTACAGCTCCTCCCCGAGCTGCGCCTCCAGCACCCGCCGCACCTGCTCGACGAAGTACGGCGCCCGCTGCCGCCGCCGCTCGGGCGTCCACCGCGCCAGCCGGATCTCGGCTTCCTTCGCGCCGGCCGCCCGCTCGGCGGTGATCCGCCCCTGCGCCGCCATCAGCGACAGGACGAGGTTGCGGCGCTGGATGGAGCGCTCCCGGTTCCTCCGGGGGTTGTAGTGCGTGGGTGCCTTGGGGAGCCCGGCCAGGAGCGCCGCCTCGGCCAGCGTGAGGTCGGAGGCGTTCTTGCCGAAGTAGATCCGGGCGGCCGACTGGATCCCGTAGACCCCTTCGCCGAAGTAGATGTGGTTCAGGTACGTCTGGAGGATGTCGCGCTTCCCGTACTTCCGCTCGATCTCGCGCGCCACGCGGATCTCCAGCACCTTGCGCTTGATGGTGCGCTCCGACGCCGGGAGGCGGTCGGGGAAGACGTTGCGCGCCATCTGCATGGTGATGGTGCTGGCCCCCTGCCCGCGCCCGCCGGGCATCAGGTTGCGCGCCGTCGTCCCCAGGAATCGCCGCCAGTCGACGCCGTTGTGGCGGTAGAAGCGCTGGTCCTCCACCGCCACGAACGCCTCGGGGACGTACGCCGGGAGGCGGTCGATGTCCACCACCGCCCACCGCACCGGCGCCAGGTCGGCGATCTCGTTCCCCCGGGCGTCGTAGACCGTCGCCGCGCCCCCCGGCTGCATCGACGCCAGCCGGTCCACGTCCGGGCACCCGGTGAGCCCGCACATCTCCCACGAATACGGGACGAGAAACGCCAGGAGCGCCACCACGGCCAGGATCGCCCGCCGCCGCCCCGGCGTCCTCAGCCCCCGGTCGACGAAGCGGAACCCCCCGCCGAAGAGGGCCCCGAAGAACTCGCGGTCCTTCCGGAACTCGCCCTTCAGCCACCCCGGGAAGCGCGCCGCCGCCGCCCCGGGATCGCGCAGCACCCACACGAACGTGCGCCACGCTTCCGCCCACCGCGCGCGCACGCCGGGAAACCACCCCTTGCGGTAGAGGTTCTCGACCGGCTCCGGCCCTTCCGTCGGCTCCGTCATTCGCGATCAGAAGAGGATATCGAGCCGCGTGATCGGCTCCGTGCAATCGAATCACTCCCCCTCCCTCGCGACCCTCGCGAAGCGGGGGAGGGGGCCGGGGGGTGGGGGCGCCGCCGCCGCGG
>DATACF010000111.1:0-9001 GCA_036259235.1 Longimicrobium sp.
GCGGAAGGGCTCCGCCCGCCCCGCGCGGCTCACATGCAGATGCGCTGGTACGGGTGCGACGGGTTGCAGATGTCGTACGAGGCGCACTGGTAGGGATCGCCGCTGGTCGTGCAGGTGGCGCTGATGCGGGCCTCGTCCTCGCCGTCGCCGGGGGCGGGGACGAAGGAATCCACGGCCAGGTCGCTCAGGTTCAGCTTGCTCATCGGTGTCTCCCGGTGCGGGTTGATCGCGGCCGACGGCGCGCACGCGTCGTTTTTCGTGCGCGGCCCTGGGGATCGGCGCGCGGTCCTGCCGAACTGCGCGGGGATGATAGAAATAGGCGGCGAACGGATCAATGCCGCCACCCCCCGAAAACGACCGTTCGCCCCAGCACTCGGGACGAACTGGTACTTCGGCGTTTTCGTGAGTCATGCGGAACGGCGCGAGAGGGATGCCGGGAGGGATGGGAGCGACGTGGCGTTGCGCGGGGGAGGTGGCGGGGCGAGGGGGGGACGAGGGATCTGGTGCGCGGCGCGGGCGCCGTCGGCCCTCACCCCCCGGCCCCCTCTCCCAACCCCCTGGGCAAGAATGGGAGAGGGGGGAGAACAACGCGTAAGTCGTGGATCGGATTGGGGGTTCTCCCCTCACCACGCACGCCCACTGCGTGCGGGGGGAGGGGCCGGGGGGAGGGGGGCGCACGGAGCCCGAGGCATGCGACGAAAGGCCGTCGAACCGGATCGAAGCTCCGCCGTTGAAGCGCCGTTGCATGAGGGATGCGGGCCCGGAGGGCGAAGACCCTGGCGGGGGGAAATGCGAAGGGGACGGCGATCCGCATCGGGCGGGGGCGAGACGCGGAGTCCGCCAGGGGCTTCGCCGCGTTGGAAACGGTAGTATCGTTTCCTACGCGGCCCGCAGCCCGGCCCGGAGCGCAGCGGAGGGACATGCCCAAAGCCGTCGTCGCAGTTCGCCGTTGGCGTTGCCGTAGAAGCTGCCGTAGATCCGTCAGAGGAGGACGAGGTGGAAAACCTGAGCGGGCGGGTGTGCGTGGTGACGGGGGCGAACGGCGGGATCGGGAAGGCGACGGCGGCGGCGCTGGCGCGGCGGGGAGCCACGGTGGCGATGGTGTGCCGCCGCCCGGACGCCGGCACCGAGGCGCGCGACGAGGTGGCGCGCGACTCCGGCGGCGACGTGCACCTCCTCCTGGCCGACCTCGCCTCGCAGACGCGGGTCCGGCACCTGGCGGCCGAGATCGGCGCGCGGTGGGGGCGGGTGGACGTGCTGGTGAACAACGCGGGGGTCTACACCCGCCGCCGCGCCACCACCGCGGACGGAATCGAGACGCAGTGGGCCGTCAACCACCTGGCCCCCTTCCTCCTCACCCACCTCCTCCGCGACGCGCTGGCGGCGGGGGGCGGCGCGCGGGTGGTGACGGTGAGCTCGGAGGCGCACCAGGGCGCCCGCCTCGACTGGGGCGACCTCCAGATGGAGCGGCGCTACCGGCCCTTCCGGATGTACGCGTGGACCAAGCTCGCCAACGTCCTCTTCACCCGCGAGCTGGCGCGGCGCCTGGCGGGGACGGGGGTGACGGCGAACGCCATGCACCCCGGCGTCGTCGCCACGGAGCTGCTGATGAACGGCTTCCCGCCGATCCGCCTCGTCCGCCGCTTCCTCCGCACCCCCGAGCAGGGCGCGCGGACCGCCGTCTGGCTCGCCGCCGCGCCCGAGGCGGCCGGGCTCACCGGCGGCTACTTCCGCGACGAGCGCCCGGCCCGCCCCTCCGCCGCCGCCCTCGACGACGACGACGCGCGCCGCCTCTGGCGCTGGAGCGAGGAGCGGACGGGGATCGCGTAGCGGAGCGTGGGCGCCGACCCCGTTCGACAGCCGGCATTCATCCGGATGGGCACGACCCCTTCACCCGACCGCCCGATGAGCGACGACACGCGGATCCTCGAGGAGCAGAAGGCCTACTATCGCGCCCGCGCCGGCGAGTACGACGAGTGGTTCCTGCGCGCGGGGCGGTACGACCGGGGCCCCGAGTTCCGCGCGATGTGGAACGCCGAGGTGGAGGAGGTGCGGCGCGCGCTGGAAGAGCTCCGTCCCGCGGGGAAGGTGCTGGAGCTGGCGTGCGGGACGGGGTGGTGGACGGAGCGGCTGGTGCCGTGGGCCGGTTCGCTGACGCTGGTGGACGCCTCGGCCGAGGTGCTGGCGCTCAACCGCGCCCGGGTGGGCGACGCGGGCGTCCGGCGCATCCAGGCCGACCTCTTCGCGTGGACGCCGGACGGGGCGTACGACGTGGTGTTCTTCTCGTTCTGGCTCTCGCACGTGCCGGAGGAGCGCTTCGAGGCGTTCTGGGGGATGGTGCGGTCGGCGCTGGCGCCGGGCGGGCGGGTCTTCTTCGTCGACTCGCTCCGCACCGAGCTCTCGACGGCCACCGACCACCGCCTGGCCGGCCCCGGCGACCCGGTCACGGAACGCAAGCTCAACGACGGGCGCCGGTACCGCGTGGTGAAGGTCTTCCACGACCCCGCGGAGCTGGAGGCGCGTCTCGCCGCCCTGGGCTGGCGCGCCTCCGTGCGGGCGACGGAGCACTTCTTCCTCCACGGCGAGGCCGCCGCCGCTGGACCGGGGTGACCCGCGCCGCGCTTACGGCAGCGCGACGGTGTCGGGCGGCACGAACGCCGAGGTGTCGTTGGGCGCCGACGGCGGGTCGGCGTCGAAGGGGAGGCCCAGGCGGCCCTCGTCGTTCGACGCGAAGTCGGGGGCGGTGGCCGTCTCGCACGCGGCGGCGCCTCCGAGGAGGGCCAGGGCCAGGGCGGCGGTCGTCAGGGGGCGTCTCGGGCGCATCGGATACTCCATTCGCTCTCGGTTTCCCTCTTCCGTCCCGCGCCGCGCCGGGGCGGCCGCGGAGGTCTCTTCCCGCTTGCATCTACCGTGCCTGCAATCACTTAGATGGAACGAGAAAGCCCGTCCCCCCGCGAGGGAGGACGGGCGTCTCGTTCGACGCGCGATCGTCTATCGAAGACGACCGCGCTCCGTCACCGGGTCAGCCGTGCGCGTGCGCGCCGGCCTGGGCGCCGCCGCAGCCGGCCTCGCAGCACTCCTTGCAGGCGGCCTCGTCGTGCTTGCCGTCCTTGCAGCAGCGGTCGCAGCACGCCTGCATCCCCGCCTCGCCGCAGTGCGCCCTGCACCGCTCGGCGTCGCACGCGCCGTCCTGGCAGCAGTCGCACCCGCCCTCGTGCCCGGCGTGCGCGGCGTGCTCCGCGTGCAGGCCGGCGAGGCGCGCGCGCTGGTCGGCGGTCAGCAGCGCCGCCGTCTCCTGGTGCGCCTGGCGCATGGCGGCGCTCATCTCGTGCCCCATCCCCTGCGCCTGGTGCTGCGCGTGGCCGGCCGGATGCGCGGCGCCCGCGGCGTGGTGCTGGGCGTGGTCGCCGCCCTGCGCGTGGCCGGCCGGGTGCGCGGCGCCCGCGGCGTGGTGGCCCGCGTGGCCGGCCATGGCGTGGTGGCCCTCGGCGCCGTGGACCTGCTTCTGGAGCGCCTCGAGGCGGGCGACCTGGCTGGCGCTGAGGCCCAGCGCCTCGCGGTGCTGGAGGGCCACGTGGGGGCAGAGCTCGCCGCCCGCCGGCGCTTCCTGCGCGGCGAGGGGCGCGGCCGAGACGGCCAGGGCGAGCGCGAGCGCGCTGAAGATCGTCTTCATGGGAAAACCTCTCCCGAGCTGTGGTATCGGTGATGGCCGTGAAGCCGCGCCGCGAAGGGTTCGCGGCGCTTGGGACCCGTGTGGACCAGGCTTCAGCCGAGCTCGGGAGGGCGGAGGAGCGCGTCGGAGGGGAGGCGGTCGCGGACGCCGGGGGCGGCCACGTAGCCGGTGACGCGCGCGGCGGACGGCGCGGCGACGGCGGATTCGGCGGGCGCCAGGAGGGGCCCCGCGCAGGTGCCGCCGACGGCCAGCATGGGGCACTCGGGCGCGTCCGGCACCGGCGCGCGCCCATCGTCCGCCGGGGCGGGCGCCGGGGTCTCGGAGTGATGCGCGGCGTGTCCGCCGGGGTGGTGCGCCCCGCCGTGCTCCATCGCCATCTCGACGGCGGAAGGCGCCGCCACCTCGGGACACGGCGCCGCCCACGCCCCCACGGTCCACGAGACCAGGAGGGCGAGGGCGGCGAGGGCCGAGGCGAAGGGGCGCAGGCGCGGCATCATGGCCTCAAACGTAAGCCCTCGCGCCCGCCCCCTCAAGTCGGGGATCGCCGCCGGTCGCGTGGGGGGAGCGGCCTACACGCGCTCCTGCGCCTTGAGCGCCATCCGCGCCGCCAGGCTCCGGGGGATGAAGCGCGTCCCCTGCGCCAGCACCTTGTTGACCACGCCGGGGATGGAGAGGGGCTTCCCGGCCTTCAGCGCGCGCCACCCGGTCCGCGCCACCTCGGCCGCGCCCATCACGTGCGGGGCGCTGAAGAGGCGCGACTCCTCCATCGCCGCCGCCTTCTGGAACTCGGTGCGCGTGGGGCCCGGGCAGAGGGTGCTCACCGCCACCCCCGTCTCCTTCAGCTCCACCGCCAGCGCCTGGGAGAAGGAGAGGACGTACGCCTTGCTGGCGTAGTAGACGGCCATCAGCGGCCCCGGCTGGAAGGCGGCGGTGGAGGCCACGTTGAGGACGCCCCCGCGGCCCCGCGCCACCATCCCGGGGAGGAAGAGCTTGGAGAGGTGGGTGAGCGCCACCACGTTGATCTGGAGCATCCCCAGCTCGCGCGCCCCGTCGGTCGGCGCCTCGGCGCCCGTCCGGACGAACGGGCCGTAGAGCCCGAAGCCGGCGTTGTTCACCAGCACCTCCACCTCGATCCCCGCGTCCTCCACCGCGCGGAAGAGCGCCTCGGGCGCCGCGGGGTCCATCAGGTCGGCCGCGACCACGTGGTGCCGCACCCCGTGCGCGCGGGAGATCTCCTCCCCCGCGGCGGCCAGGCGGGCGGCGTCGCGCGCCACCAGCACCACGTCGTGCCCGTCGGCCGCCGCCAGCTTCGCCAGCTCGAGCCCGATCCCCGCCGACGCCCCCGTCACCAGCGCCCACCCGCGCCCGCTCGCCTTCGCCATCGCGTCCTCCCCGTGTCTATGGATGATGATCCGCCGGATCGTCTTCGTCTCCTCCGTCCCTCCTCCGACTCCCCTGTCGGCGGCCTCATACCAGATCCGGATCATCCGAAGGTGTTTCGGAGAGATCCGCGCCCGTGAACCAGCCACCGGGCGAGGCGAGTAGATTCCTCGCTCGTTCCTCGTCCGGAATGACAGGCCGGTGGTTTCTCGGGATTTACCACTCTTCAGACGGACTTGATATCTCCCCCCGCCGCCGCCTCGCGCTCCACCCCGTGGAGGACGGCCAGGAGGAGGGTGCGCAGGTCGCGCTCGAAGTCGACCCGCGCGGGCGCCATCTCGGGGCGCTCCATCACCTCGCGGATCACCGCGCTGGGCTCGGCGAGCTGCCAGACGCCGATCACCAGCGCGTGCAGGTGCACCAGGAGCCGCGCCCCCCGGCCCGGCGCCAGGAAGGGGAGGCGCCGCTCCAGCTTGGCGCCCGTCCCGGCCGACCGCTCCAGGATCCGCGCCTTGTACCGCCGCGCGGCCTCGGGCTCCACGTTCTCCTCGACGATGGCGCCGAGGATGGAGAGGAGGCGCGCCAGCGTCCGCCGCCCGGCCACCGCGTCCACCAGCACCTCGGCGGCGCGCTCGGCCGTCCAGCTCCCCCGCGCCCGGTCCAGCCGCCCGTCCACCTCGTCGAACCACCCCTCGAAGAGCCGCTCCACCAGCGCCAGGAAGAGCTCCTCCTTGGTGCGGAAGTAGAGGTAGAGCGTCCCCTTCGCGAGCCCCGCCGCCTCGGCCAGCGCCGCCATGGTGAACGCCGCGAAGCTCGGCTCGCGCTCGTACATCCCCAGCGCCACGTCGAGGATGGCCTCGCGCCGCTCCCGCTTCTCCTCGTCGCTCCGCGCCCGCTGCCGCATCCGTGCTCCCTCCGTCCGGCTCACAAATGACCAACAGTCAGTAATGTAAATGACCAGCGGTCACTCTTCAAGGGCAAGTGACCGCCGGGCAGAGGTTCATCCGCGCGAGTCCATGGGCAGAGGCGCGGCCGCGGCGCCTCCGCCCCGCCGTCCTGTCACGCACAGCACTGGATGTTGCCGCAGTTCGTCAGCATGCAGGTGCGCAGGTTCGCCTCGTCGGCGGGCGAGCCGGGCTGGACCGGCGCGTTCGCGGTGTTGAACGACTCGACGGACAGCGTGTTCAGGTTCAGGCTCAGCTTGGCGTTCATGGCGTCGCTCCCGGTCAGGGGGTTGAACGTGCCGCGAGACCCGGTGTGGCCTCCCCGGCACCCTGGAATGCACCGATCGAAATCGGTTTCTTAACCACGAAGACGCATAAAGAGCGCCAGAAGAGCCCGCCGGTTCGCCTGGCCGACGACGGGACAACCGGCACGAACGAACGACCGGCGGAGAGGGTCAGCCCTCTCCGCCGGTCGCGCCGCCGGTGCCGTCGCCGCCGCCCAGGTCGACGACCCAGAGGGGCGGCTGCTGGCCCAGGCCGGCGTAGATGCGCCGGAACGCCTCCAGCGCCTCGCGGAACCCCGCCGCGCGCCGCTCCTCGGGGAGGGAGATGAGGAGCATCTCCAGGGCGGCCACCGCGTCCGCGGTGGGGAGCGCGTCGTCGGGCGCCTCGGCCAGCCCCTCGCGGGTCTCGCGGAGGTACCACTTCTTCCAGAGCCGCGCGTTCCGCTCGTACGGCGTGGAGCCGTCGATGAACTTCTTCGTGGCCCCGACCTTCACACCGGCGCGCTTGGCTACCTTGCGGAGCGACGTTTTCGCGACCTGCGCCCGGGCGTAGTCGCGGATGCGGTCGATGGACGCTTCGGGGGCGCGGTCAGGCACGGGCCCTCCCGGTCTGGGGTTGGCCCGCTTCGCAAAGCCTTTCGGCTTGTGCACTGTGTTTACTTAGAGTCGGCTTACACTCCGGATTGTAAGCGCGATTCTCCAACCCCGCAAGGAGTCGTTACTTGGCCCCATCACACATGTACATGGTAGACACGGGGAAAGGATTCTAAATTCCGTGTCACAGGTGGCTCGAACTGTTCGGTAGCAACGACTTGGGAGGCCAACGTTCTTCCACGCACGGACCGTTCGCGGGGACGCATTCCCCGCGCGCGGAGCCCTCCGCGACGCCCTCCTTCCGTCACGGGAAAGGTGTCGCGCGGGCGAACGTGGCGGCCGCCGGCGCCGCCGCCGAACGCGCGGCGGTGCGCGCGGGCGCATTGCCCCGCGCCTCCCTTCCGCTACGTTGTCCCCCTCGATCGCACTCCCCTCGACCGCACGCACCCGCCGCCCCGTGCCCAAGACGACCCCCGGCCGCCGCACGCTCCCGCTCGCCGCCCTCGCCGCGTCGCTCGCGCTGGCGCCCGCGCACGCCCAGGAGGCCGCGCCGAGCCCCGGCACCACCCCGGAGCGGACCGGCTACCGCGAGACCAGCCGCTACGCCGACGTGGTGGCGTTCATGGAGGCCGTCGACCGCGCCTCGCCGCGGGTGCACCTCACCACCTTCGGCTACACGATGGAGGGGCGCGCCCTCCCCCTGGCCGTCGTCGGCGACGTGCGCGACGCCTCGCCCGAGGCCGTGCGGGCCAGCGGGAAGACGGTCGTCTACCTCCAGGGGAGCATCCACGCGGGGGAGGTGGAGGGGAAGGAGGCGCTCCAGCAGCTCCTCCGCGAGGTGGCGCGGGGCGGGCACCGGGCGTGGGCCGACTCGCTCGTCCTCCTGGTGGCCCCGATCTTCAACGCCGACGGCAACGAGCGCGTCCGCCTCGACCACCGCCCGCACCAGCACGGCCCGGTGGCGGGGATGGGGACGCGCAACAACGCGCAGGACCTCAACATCAACCGCGACCACACCAAGCTCGACACCCCCGAGGCCCGCGCCCACGCCGCGCTCCTCGGCGCCTACGACCCGCACGTCCTGGTGGACCTCCACACCACCAACGGCACCTACCACGCCTACCGCCTCACCTACGCGCCCCCGATGCACCCGGGCACCGACCCGGCGATCGTCGCCCTCCTCCGCGGCGAGTGGCTCCCCGAGGTGACGCGCCGGGCGAAGCGCGAGCGCGACTGGGACCTCTGGTACTACGGCAACGTCCCCAGTGCCGAGAGCCCGTGGGCGGCGGCGCGCGGCGCCGAGCGCGGGTGGTACACCTTCGACCACCGCCCGCGCTTCAGCAACAACTACTGGGGGCTCCGCAACCGCTTCGGGATCCTCAGCGAGACGTACTCGTACCTCCCCTTCGAGGAGCGGATCGACGTCGCCCGCGGCTTCGTGGTGGGCGTCCTCGACTGGGCGGCCGCCAACGCCGGGCGCATCCGCCGCCTCACCGCCGAGGCCGACCGGCGGAGCGTCGTGGGCGAGGCGCTGGCGCTCACCGCCCGCGTGCGACGGGGCGGGAACGTGGAGATCCTGATGGGCGCCGTGGCCGAGGAGCGGAACCCGTACTCCGGCGACGTGATGCTCCGCCGCCTCGACGTCCGCCGCCCCGAGACGATGCCCGACTTCGGCACCTTCGAGGCGGCCGCCACCGAGCGCGCCCCCGCCGCCTACCTCGTCTCCCCGGCGCTGGGCGACGCGCTCGACCGGCTGCGGGCGCACGGGGTGGGGGTGGAGCCGCTGGCGGCGGGGGCGCGGCTCCGGGTGGAGGAGTTCCGGATCGACTCGGCCTCCCGGGCTCCCCAGGCGTCGGAGGGGCGTCACGAGCGGCGGCTGCACGGCGCGTGGGCGGCGGCGGAGCGCGACGTCCCGGCCGGGTGGCTCCGGGTGCGCGTCGACCAGCCGCTGGGGCGCCTCGCCTTCATCCTCCTGGAGCCGCGCTCCGACGACGGCTTCGCGGCGTGGGGTCTGCTGGACGCCGCGCTGGAGGGGGCGGCGGTGTACCCGGTCCTCCGCGAGCCCGCGCCGGCGGCGCGGCGGTAGGCCGGAGGCGGCTTGCGCGCGCCCCGCGCGCGGGGCACCA
>DATACF010000112.1:0-3675 GCA_036259235.1 Longimicrobium sp.
CTTCGACGTCAGCGCTGACGTCGGCCGCGGGCGTTTTCGTGTCCGCCATCCGCGCGCACCCCGCGCCGCCGGAGGGCCTCCAGGGGCGCGGAACGCGTCCCCCCAGCAGAAAGCGAACGTCCATGACCCCCAGAGAAACGCTCAAGGCGCAGGTCACCCGCGTGGCGGAAGAGCTGACCCCCGCCCTCAAGGAGCAGGCGCGCGGACGGTGGAGCCGGGTGCGGATGGCGGAGCGGAACGTGAGCGGCCGGCACGTGTGGCGCTTCCGCGCCGGCCCCGGCGAGGGCGAGCGGTTCCTCCACATCGAGCACCAGGCCATGGCGGGCGGCGGGAACGCCGCGCAGTCGCTCCTGGAGGAGCTGCGCACCGGGCGCTGGCTCGACCTCCTGCACGACTCGGAGACGGCGGTCCTCCTCTCCCGCGACGGCCGGCTGACCTCCCTCCCCGCGCGGTGACTGGCGGCGAGGCGGCGCGCCCTCCGGACGCCGCCCCGCGCACGCCCCGTAACCGGCGCCCCCGCGCCAGGAGAACGAGCCCCCACCCGCCGCGCGCGGGTGGGGGCTCGCTCCATTCCTCGGAAAACCTCGAGTCAAGAGCGGATCTCACGCAGAGCGGCAGAGTCAGCAGAGGGGTCCTCTGCTAGCTCTGCTGCTCTGCGTGAGACCCGCTGTTCGGCAATCCAGGTGAAACGAAAAACCCTCCCCCGATCCCCGGGAGAGGGCGCACTCACGCACTCACGCACTCACGCACTTCCCTACCCCGCCGCCTTCAACGCCGCCTCCCGGACTTCGGTGGCGCGGTCGCGGAAGAGGCGCTGGAGGACCTGGCGCGCCGCCTCGCCGCCGATCTCGCCGAGGGCGCGGACGGCCTCGACGCGGAGCGGGACCGGGGTGCGCGAGAAGAAGCCGCCCGTCTCGGCGCGCTCGGCCAGCACCGGCACCGCCCGCGCGTCGCCGCAGCGGCCGAGGGCGCGGAGGATCTCCTGCACCACCTCGGCGTCCGTCTCCTGCCCCAGGCGGGCGATCAGCGGCATCACCGCCGTCGGCAGCTTCGTCAATCCGAGACCCAGCGCCGCGTTGGCGCGGAGGCTGGCCTCCCGGTCGGCCAGCCCCTTCGCCAGGAGCGGCACCGCCTCCTCGCCCCCGACCTTGGAGAGGGCGGTCAGCGTCTCGCGGCGGACGCGCGCGTCGGCGTGGTCGATGGTGCGGGCGAAGTGGTCGATGGCGTCGGCGCTGCGGATCTCGCCCAGGATGCCGACCATGTTGCGGACGACGAACCACCGCTCGTCGCCCACCATGTCCTCCAGGAGGGGGACGCCCACGTGGTCGAGCGCCACCAGCGCGTCGCGGTACGCCCGCCGCGCCGAGAGGTCCGACGCCGCCGTGAGCGCGCGGACCAGCGGGGTGACGACCTCCGCGCCCAGGTGGAGGAGCGTCGCGCGGTGCCCCGTGCGCTCCTCCTCGCCCCGCGCCTTCCCCAGCCGCTCCACCAGCTCGTCGACGATCGCCCGGTTTGCGATCCGGTGCATGGCCATCATCACGTGGCCGCGGGTGGCGGGGTTCTTCCCCGCCATCGCCTCGGCGTCGCGCCGGAGGTCGCCGAGGAGGGCGAGGGCGCGCTCGAGCATCCCCCGCTCCAGGCACCACTGCGCCACCAGCTCCAGCCGCTGGAGCGCCTCCACCCGCTCCGAGTCGGTCCCCTCGCGGAGCATGTGGCGGAGGGCGTCCACGTCCTCGGTCTCCACCCGCCGCGCCGAGAGCTGCACCTGCTGGTACATGTCGTGGGCCGACCAGAGCTCGATCCCGCTCTCCTCGCGCTTCGCCCCCAGGATGGCGCTCGCGGCCGCCTGCGGGACGCGGGCCGGGGCGGGCGCCGGCGCGGGAGTCACCCACTCGCCGTTGACCGCCACCCCCCGCGCCCCCGCCGCCGAGAGCGCGGCCGCGATGCCCCCCGCCGCCCGCGCCACCCGCGGCGGGAGCGCCACGCCAGAGAGGACGCGCCCCAGCGACTCGCTCCCCACGTCGTGCCGGAGCGTGAGCGTCCGCACCCCGTGCTCGGCCAGGCGGGCGCCCAGCCGCTGCACGTGCGGCGAGCGGCGCGCCACCACCTCGCCGCCGACGCCCACGCCGCCGGGGGTCACCTCGAGCGACAGGTCGTCGCCCCAGGCCACCAGGTTCGACTCCAGCTTGAGGAGCGCCTGCACGAAGGTGGGATGCGTGAGCGGGTAGAACTCGCCCAGCGCGAACCCCTTCGCCAGCTCCATGACGATGCGGGTGACCGCCTTCTCGCTCATCGCTCCCGTCCTGGTGCGCCGGCGCGGGGCCGGCGGTGTGGCCCGTCTGGGGAAGAAGTCCTGAGTCCCGAGTCCTGAGTGCCAGGTGACAAGTGCCCAGTCCCGAGGATCGACAGGATTGTCATTCCGAGCGGCGCCGCTTCGCCGGACTTACCTCACGCGGAAGCCGGGCGGCGCCCGAGGAATCTACTCCGCGAGCCGCGGGGACGGCACCCAGCCGCGCAGCCGGCGTCCCGGCGTCCCCGGCTGGATTCCTCGGCTTCGCTCGGAATGACGAGGCGGGCTCTCATGCTCGTCCCCGGCACTGGGCATTGGGGACTGGGCACTCAGGACTCAGGACTGGACTTCCCTACCGCTTGATCCGCTCGCCCTCGTCCTCGTAGCGGAAGACCCACGCGGCCAGCGCCCCCGGACGGATCGTCCGCGTGCGGTGCCAGGGCTCGATGTCCCACCGCGACCCGCCCTCGGGGCCCGGCGCGGAGCCGATCCGCGCGGTCACCCGCGCCACCCGCTCGCGCCAGAGCGCCCAGTTCGCGGGGCGGAGGTCGACCCACCCCTTCCGCGCGGTCTCGTCGGCGCTCTCGCCGGGCGCGGGCTCGATGGCCACCTTCCGGCCCCGGAGGAGGCGCGCGCCGTCGGGGAGGAGGACGGCGAGGTTGCTGGAGACGATCCGCGTCCGCAGGTCGGCGTCCCCGGTCACCATCGCCTCGGCGCGGCAGGCGGCGGCCTCGGGGTCGAGCGCGGCCCCGGCGTCGAGGTCGCCGTCGGTGAGGCGGCGGAGGATCTCGGCCTCGAAGAGGAGCTTGGTGAGCCGGGGCGGGCCCAGCATCTCGAAGCCCACGCTCCGGTGCCCGGTCTCGCGCTCCAGGTCGTCCATGTACCGGAGCGCCGACTCGCGGAGCACCCCGGCGCGGTACGTCGGCCCCGAGGTGGAGGCGTCGAGGGCGGCCACCACGTCGCGCCCCGTGGGCTGGCCGGTGATCTCGCGGACGGCGTCGCGGGCGATCTCCTCGGGGGTGATGAACTCCATCAGCCCCAGCGCGGTCAGCGCCTCGAACTCGTCGGGGGAGAAGAGCCCGTTCTCCCCCGAGTCGAGGAAGACGCCGGTGAGCGGCTCGCCGGTGTCCTTCCAGAGGGTGTCGCTCCCGAACTCCTTCCGCGCCTTCCGCCGGGCGTGGTAGTCGCCGTCGGCGGGGAAGGCCTCGGCGACGGGGACGGCGGCGACGGCGTCCACGCGGGTGATCGGCCGCCCGCGTGGACGCCGTCGCCGCCGTGCCCGTCGCCGAGGCCTTCCCCGCCGACGGCGACTACCACGCCCGGCGGAAGGCGCGGAAGGAGTTCGGGAGCGACACCCTCTGGAAGGACACCGGCGAGCCGCTCAC
>DATACF010000113.1:0-2662 GCA_036259235.1 Longimicrobium sp.
GGATCCTGATGTTCGGCGTCACGGGCGGCGCCATCCTGGGCGCGGTGCTGGGGCCCCCGACGGCGTGGCTGCTGCTGCGCCACGTCCCGCTCGGCCGCGCCGTCCTGATCCCGACCGTCGGGACGCTGGTGGGCGGCGCCCTCACCGTGCTCCTGTCGAGCGCGGACACGCCGTTCTCGGTGATGCTGGGCGGCTTCGCGGGCTTCAGCGTCTCCGTCCTGGCGACCAGCGTGCTCACGCCGCGACGGCGGGCGCTGCCGGTGGCGGAAGGGCGGGCGCGGCTGCCCGGGGGCGAGGGGGAGAGGTAGGGATTGGACGGTGGGAGCGCAGCGGAGGGACACGCCCAGTCCGCAGTCCCCAGGGAAGTGCCCAGTGCCCAGCGGCGGAGGCGCGCCGACCGGGCACTGGGCACTTGTTACTGGGCACCGGGCACTCGCGTCAGAACAGCAGCCGGTAGACGAGCGAGACGTTCCGCCCGGGGCTGGGCGCGAACGCCTTGACCCGGCTGGCGGCGTCGGCGTAGCGCTCGTCGAGCACGTTGTCGACGCGCAGAGTGATCGAGTGCACGCGGCCGGCCACGATCCGGCTGATCCCGGCGTGCACGTTCACCAGCTCGTACGCCGAGGTCGAGACCTCGTCGACGCCCGAGGGCCCGAGCCCGGTGGAGACGTCGCCGTCGTCGAAGACCCGGTCCTGCGCGAAGGCGTGCCGCGCCTCGACGCCCGCCGAGTACCGCCCGTCGTCCCACCGCGCCGAGACGCCCAGCCGCGGCGCGGGCATGTACGGGAGGTGCGCGTCGCCCCCCTGGACGAAGTCGCCCAACACCAGGTCGCCCATGGCGCCCAGGACCACCTGCCGCGTCACCGCCGCCTCCACCTGCCCCTCCAGCCCCCGCATCTCGGCGTCGCGCTGGAAGTACTGGGCGAGCGGGACCGTCACGACGCCCCCCTCCTCGTCCTCGACGTCGCGCGTCCCCACCACCAGCGGGATGATGTAGTTGTCGATCCGGCTGTAGAACGCCGAGAGCTGCGCGTTGATCTTCTCGGACTGCGCCCGCAGCACCGCCTCGACGCCGGTGTTGTTCTCGGTGGCCAGCTCGGGGTCGCCCACGTCGTACGTTCCCACGGCGGCGTGGAACCCCTCGGAGAAGAGCTCCTCCACCGTCGGCGCGCGGAAGGAGCGGGCGGCGCTCACCGCCACCGAGAGCCGCTCGCCCAGCGGGACGCTGAGCCCCAGCGACCCCGAGACGTTGCGGAAGTCGCGCGAGCGCGCCGGGACGCCGTCTCCGGCGTCCGCGTCGATGGCGTAGAAGTCGTAGCGCGCGCCCGCCTGGAGGCGCGGCGCCCCCTCGCCCGCGCCCAGCGGGAGCTCCTGGTAGACGAAGGCGCCCGCGGTCCGTGAGTCGGCCGAGGGGGTGAGCGCCTCCTCGCCCTCGGGGGCGTACTGCTTGAAGAGCCCGGAGACGCCCACGGCGCCGCTCAGCCGCCCGAAGAGGGTGCGGGCGGTGAGCCCGGCGGTCTGCGTGTTCAGCCGGAAGCGCGTCCCCACCTCGCCCTCGGGCTCGATCTCGTCGTGCCCGTACCACTGCGCGGTGGCGTCGGCGCGGACGTCGGTGAGACCGCGGTCGCCGACGGCGACGTCGAGGCGTCCGCTGGTGTCGAGGCGGTCGCCGCGGATGGTGATCCCCGCCTCCCCGTCGGCGTCGGGGTCGAAGGGGAGGCCGTAGTCGAAGCGGTAGCCGCCCACCGAGACGCCGCCGCGGGCCCTCTCGCCCACGTACGCCAGGCCGCCGACGCCGTAGGTGTTCTCGTACTGGGTGTTGGCCTGCACGTCCCCGCCGCCGATCCGGACGTCGTCGACCAGCCGCCCGCCGCCGCGCGCCAGGACGGCGAGCGAGGAGCCGAGCGGCCAGACGACCTCTGCCGAGAGGGCGCCGCCGGGGTTGACCGTCTCGCCCTGCGCCGAGACGTACCCCTCGGCGTGGGTGGGGACGCTGGTGGGGATGTCGCCCGAGATGACGTTGACGACGCCGCCCAGCGCGTTGTTCCCGTAGATCAGCGACGCGGGGCCGCGCACCACCTCGATCCGCGACGCGGCCAGCGGATCGACCGAGAGGGCGTGGTCGGCGGAGGTGCTGGAGAGGTCGGCGGTGCGCTGGCCGTTCTCGAGGACCAGCACCCGCTCGCCCGAGAGGCCGCGGATGACGGGCGTGGCCGTGGCCGGGCCGTTGTAGCGCGTGCTGAGCCCCGGCTGCGAGGAGAGCGTCTGCGCGACGCTGGTGCCCACGCTCCGCTCCAGCGCCTTCCCCGAGAGCTCGACGGTGCTCTGGGTGATCCGGAGCGGGTCGGCGGAGGCGGGCGAGGCGGTGACGTTGATCCCCTCGATGGAGAGGGCGGTGGCGCGGAGGGTGACCTCGACGCGGACGTCGGGGCCGTCGGCGGGGACGACGACCTCGGCGTGCCCGGGGGCGTACCCCAGGAGGGTGACGTCGAGGTGGTACGTCCCCGGCCGGAGCGAGCGGAAGACGAAGGTGCCGTCGCCGCCGGTGGTGGAGGAGCGGTTGACCTCGTTGATGACGACGCGGGCGTTGGGGAGCGGCGCCCCGCCCTCGTCGCGCACGACGCCGGTGAGCGCCGGGGCGACGCGGACCTCGGTGGTGTCG